>JAEWQC010000175.1 GCA_023399355.1 Bacillota bacterium
ATTATGAGTGAATTGGTACAAGAACAGCCAAGAGAAGACAGGATCAGGATATCTGAAGATGTAATAGCTACAATCGCAGGTATTGCAGCTTCAGAGACTGAAAATCTCGCATCTATGAGTGGCGGATTTGTGAACGGAATCGCCGGTATACTGGGCAGAAAATCCATGGGCAAGGGAATAAAAGTGGAAGTGAAGGACAATCTGGTTACGATCGATTTATCCATCATCATGCAATATGGCTGTAAAATACATGAGGTTGTACGTGGCATGCAGTCAAGGGTAAGGGATGCAGTAGAAAGCATGACCGGCATGCAGGTCACCACAGTCAGCGTTAATGTTCTGGGCGTAAGCATTGACAAGGATGCAGGAAAGATTGAAGTGGTGGACGAACTGCCACGTCAGGCATGACTTTTTAGAAAAGGACATTTGTTTACAGCATATGAAGAAAAAATTGTTCAAGTTGCTTATAGTGCTTTCATCAGCGCTGCTGCTTATAATACTGATGGCTTTTACAAACAACTGGAAAGATCTCGCTCACCTCATCAGAAATGCCAAGTGGTATTGGCTGGCCGTTGGTTTTGGGTGCATGGTGATATATTGGGCACTGGATGCTGTTATTCTGCATTCGATTGCATTGACCATGACGGAACGCCAGCCATTGAAAGATTCGATCAGGGTTACCATGATCGGACAATTCTTCAATGCTATTACGCCCATGGCCGGGGCCGGACAGCCGGTTCAGGTCTATGTCATGGCGAAGGACGGAATCAAACCCGGACATGCAGCATCTGTCATTATGATAAAAACGGTGCTTCATCAGTTTGTGATCGTCCTGTATGCTATTGCTGCCTACTTGTTCAAGGGCACGGAGTTTGCCGCCAGGATACCGGAGTTTTACTATTTTTTCCTGCTTGGTGTCCTTGTAAATACGGCCTTCCTCGTTTTTTACCTTCTCTTCCTCTTCAATAGACAGGCGGCAAAAAAGGTACTCATATTTGTATTCAGGTTGCTTAGAAAGTTGAAATTCATTAAGAAAGTGGATCAGGTGGAGAGAAGGCTGGACTCCGAATTGACGAGCTTCAGCGAAGGTGCCGAAATCATTCAAAAGAATCGCAAAATAATCCCATATCTGGTTATTGCACAGTTCTTGCAGTTTTCCTTTATTTTTGCCATACCTTATTTCATACAACTGGCTATGGAACCACAGAGTGTTTCCATGATAAACATATTGGCTGCTCAATCCATGATAACCCTCATTTCACTGCTGGTCCCGACTCCGGGTGCCACTGGTGGTGTGGAAGGCTTAAGCTTCATGTTTTACGGACTGTTTTTCTCAAGAGCCTTTATCATACCTGCCATACTGGTTTTCAGAATACTTACCTACTATACATCTGTCATATTCGGTGGCCTCTTTGCATTGTATGCACCTGAGAAACCTTTGCAGCGCGAGCCATGATACGGGAGGGCAAATGAAATATAAGCTGATAGGCTGTGAAGTTTTTACCAGACTGGCATATCTTGCAGCTGCAAACTCAAAAAATATGATTGATGTGGAATTCACAAAAATACGCTCACATCTGAAACCGGATGAACTGCGGAAAGAAATCCAAAATATCATTGACAGGTCATCAGAGCAGTATGATGCATTGCTGCTCGGCTTCGGCCTTTGTGGAAACAGTACGGCAGGCCTTGTGGCTCGCTCGGTTCCGATTGTCATCCCGAGGGCCCATGACTGCTGTACTATTCTTTTAGGAAGCAGGGCGGCATTCCAGGAACATTTCGGACAGGCACTGAGCGCACAATGGAGTACATTTTGCCATTATGAACGGAATGGCCTCTGGTATTCCGACAATGTATTCAGTCTGCTTACAAAGGATTCTGACGGTGATTATGCCCAACTGGTTGAAAAATATGGGGAAGAAAATGCTCAGTATTTGTGGGAGACCCTGAATGCCGGTACGGACATGGATTTTCTGACATATATTGAGATCCCCGGCATAGCTGACAACAGCATAAAAGAAGCTTTTGTACAGCATGCTGCACAAGCAGGCAAAAACCCCCGTTTCATTGAAGGCAGCACACGCCTGATTGTGAAGCTGCTGGAAGGGGAATGGTCCGAAGAGGAATTCCTCCTCATCCCGCCAGGGGCGGAAATCATACCCATCTATGACCATGACAGAGTATTGGGCCTTCAAACGGATCTTCCTACAAAAGAAACATAAAAATTTATTAGACATTATTTTAAATAAATCGTATTATCTTTTGTAAACACATATTCGATATGAAAAAAGGGGTAATGACAAATGAACAGATTACATCGTTCTAAAAGAAATAAAGTAATACTCGGAGTTTGCGGAGGTCTTGCCGAATACTTCAATATAGATCCCACTCTGGTCAGGATCATAAGCATATTGATCTCCTTCTCCGGTGTCGGCATTTTTCTGTATATCGCTGCAGCACTTATCATGCCTGAGGACAGGGGAGACTATAAGGAAAACGATCAATGGAGAAGCGGCTATGGAACCGGTACGGACTCCTATTCAAATACCGGATCGGGTTCTTATACGGGAGCGGGTAATCATACAGGAACAGATACAGGCGCAGGTGCCGGCCCAAAAGCAGATCCGGGCTTTGATACAAGCTTTGAAAGTGAGTTCAGCAACAGTGCCGATGAGTGGGGACGTCCTGCTAAATATCATCAGGAAAAAAACAAACTGGTACTTGGTGCAATCCTGGTCGGCCTTGGAATCCTCTTCCTCGGCAAGCAGATTATGCCCGGTTTGTTTGACCTTAAATTCATGATCCCTCTTCTGTTGATAGCTATTGGCGGAATCATTGTATTCAAGGGGAGGAACTAGGAAATGCGCAATAACACGAGGGGTCTGGGATTCGGCATTCTCCTTCTGACAGTTGGAGCAGTATGGCTGCTCAGTCTTGCAAAAATTGTGACATGGTCCACCTTCAATGCATTGATTACCCTTTGGCCACTGGTACTTGTTGCAGTGGGAATCGGGTTCATATTCAGAAGCAACAGACTTGTCAGAACACTAACCTGGTTGGTCCTGCTTGCGGTGGTAATCGGTTACGGATATTATGCTCCTGCAAGGCAACCATGGATCAGATATGATTCAAATATTGCAAATATACCAAATACGCAGGTAACGATGGAAAAGCAGCCGCAGACCGAAAAAGCTGATCTGACGCTTAATTACGGAGCCATGCAGATAAATATGGATTCTGAGACTTCAAGCAGTTTACTTGATGCGAGTATCAATGAAAGCATGATCGTTCCTACCAAAGATTTGAGCGGCCGGACAGCATCCATAAAGTTTGAAAAGAAGAATGGAAGTTTTATCAATCTGGGTGCGATAAATAAACTGCGCAACGATTATCACCTGAGCAGGGAGGTCATCTGGAACCTTAAGCTGGATACCGGTGCAATTGACGGCAACTTCGACTTAAGCAGTCTGAAGGTGGAAAAACTGGAGGTCAGAACAGGTCTTTCCTCACTGGATTTTGACATGGGCAGCTGCAATACGGTAATGAATATTAAATCAGGTGCTTCAAAAATTAATATCACATTGCCTGAAGATACTGGAATGAAGATAAAGATCGACGGCGGACTAAACAATTCAAACCTGAAAAAAAGGGGTTGGACTGAGGATGACCATTGGTATATTTCTCCGGATTATGATTCAAAGGAATATAAAATAGAAGCAAACATTGAAAATGGTTTGGGCGATTTGACAGTCGGGTATAGGTAGCACGTGAATGAAATATCGGGTATAGGCGGGGTTCCATGAATAATTATTGCAATTCATCCGAAAGAATAGAAGCCCTCAGGGATAAATATATAAGGATATGGGAAAATACGCCGGATTCTTTCCCGAAGTGGCAGGAGACCTTCAGCAGCATTCAGCAGAAGGAGAAGGACATTCAAATGAATACCTTTGCCGACAAAATGATTCTGCTCGTCAAGGGATTCACGAATGATCAGACGGAGGATTCCACACGCTGGGGATCAGCTCTGAAAAAGCTCATATATGAGTGCGGGACAGGAATTATAGGCCTGGATGGCAGCAGTATGAGACTTCTGCTGGATGAAGGCTTTTGTGAATCGACCTCTGATTTTATTGTAAGAGCACGTGAGTTTGACTCCGGTCTCAAAATGGATGACATTAGTCAGGCCTTGCGTAATGTCTGGATCATGAACTGCATACAAAAGCTGACTGGCCATGACGTCGAGGTAACGCCCTCCGTACTTTCCTACAGTCTGCTTTACCCCTATACGGATAATTATCTTGATGCAAATTCAATCTCTCCCGGAAGGAAGAGACTTTTAAACCAAAGATTTGAAAGAAGACTGGCAGGAGAAAGTCTCAAAGCCGAGACGGCCTATGAAAACAAACTGTTCAAGCTTGTTGACAATATAGAGGGGCAGTTTGACCGCAGTGAATTCCCAATGGTATATATGAGCCTGCTTGGCATTCAGGCTGCACAGAGCAAGAGCCTGCTGCAGCAGGGCAGGGGCAGGGCTGGCAATCATCAGGACATATTAGGCATATCCTTTGAAAAGGGCGGATCTTCAGTACTGGCGGATGCATGCCTTGTAAACGGCAGTCTCACGGCAGAAGAGACTGCCTTTATGTTTGGGTTCGGTATCCTGCTCCAACTGCTGGATGATCTGCAGGACGCCGCTGCTGATCGCAGTTATGGTCATGCAACGATCTTCTCCAGGCAGGAAGAAGGCCAATCGAAGGAGATTTACACAAACAGGCTGATTAATTTCACAATGCAGGTCCTCGATGAAGACACCTGCTATAGGACGCCCGGTGCAATCGCCATTAAAGAGATGATGAAAAAGAGCGTAATGTTCCTGTTGCTGGGTGCGGTAGCCTGCAACCATAAAATGTTCGGGAAAAATTATCTGGGCAGGCTGGAAACTTATTCGCCGCTCAGTTTCAGCTATCTTAAAGGATTCTACAAAAAGATAGGCAGAGAATATGGCAAACTAAAAATCAAATTTGCGGTCAACCCGCTTGAAGCGCCTATGGCTAAAGCATTTGCGGCAGGAATCATTTAAGATCATGATCTCTGCTGTTCCTATTTACTGCAAAGGATATTGCCCAAAAGCCTGGAACCGCCAAAAGATAAAGAGCCGTATCCAATAATTTATTCTATAAATATGGCGGAGTACCAATTCTGCTCCTCGGTCATTTCTTTCAAAGTGAAAAGAGGAAGATTGAATTTTTGGACGGTCTTGAATACATCAATACCTACGCTGTGAAATGCAGGCCTTGCCTTTCTTTTATTCACACAATCATAGCTTTTGAAGCCCATGCACTCCTTGCAAAGCGAACAATCGCTCAATGAGAAGGCCAGATAATAACCGTCCGTAAAAGCTTCGCTTTCTATTGCAAAGGAGGCTTCCTGTGAAATTTTCTTATCGTGCGAATGCACAATAATTCCCCAGCTGTACTTTTTAAACAATTCCTCATATTGCCATGGGGTAAGCGATCCCGGTCTGGAGGGACAAGTATGGCCTTTACCCCAGTCACCGCAGCCGAACATGCATTTAAGCAGCGTCCTCGGGTCGAATACGATATCTTCGGTTTTAAATTCCACGGCATGATCCGCGCCCATTTTCAAAGCTTTTTGTATATATTTTTCCGCATTCATTTTTGCCTCCGTAAAAGCTGTTGTTATGAAGTGCTGTATTGCAGTAAGGATAATATAAGTATTATATACGATTTGATCAAGGCTTCCAACAGTCTAAAAACTTACAGTTGCACACCGCTAGATCGAATTGTTGAAATCCATGTTCGTCAATTCATTCAGGATCTTTCTCCTGCTTAATGTTTTCTCAAACATCTCGTCAAAAATATCCGGGAGTTTATCCCTGAATACTTTAACACCTTCCTCTGTTATGCCGCCTTTTGTAGCGACCCGTGAAACGGTTTGATCAAAGGATAATCTCCCGCCGGTGAAAAGTCTCGATGTTCCTGAGAGGGTTGATACCAATAACTCATGGATATCATCTTTGCTGATGCTGTCGGTGTGTCTGGATGCAGATCTGGAGAACTCCTCAAAAATCGAAGCGATCAACCCGGGACCGCAGCTGGTTATTTCCACAGCAAGCTCAAAATCTTCTTCTTTAAGAATTTTCACCGTGCTTATCTTGTTTAACAGTGATTCGATATATTCAGCTTCACTTCGGGATACTTTAGGACTGTGACATACCAGAGAGACACCTTCTCCAACTTCGGAAACCAGGGTGGGAATCAGCTTTGTGACTTTACAGTTCAAAAGGGCTTCAATGCTTTCGATCTTTACAGTACCTGCGATGGATATAATGTTCGTCTCGTCCGTAATATATTCTTTGATTTCCATCAGGATGTTTTTCACTTCGAGCGGCTTAACGCAAACAAATATGTATTTGGCAGCAATTGCAACTTTAGTATTATCGTCGGCGATGTTGATGCCATTCCAGGTCGTCTTGACCAAATCCAATTTACTTTTTGTCCTGGTGGACAAGATGATTTCTGATGGATCAACTTTACCGGCAGAAATGAATCCATTGACAAGCATACTGCCCATGCTCCCATATCCGATAAAACCGATTTTAATCATTTGCCGCTCCCCCTGTCAGTATTGTTTTTGCCTTGCATGCTAAGGTATTGTAAACGTATCCGGTTTGTTTCAGTCAAACTTCCAGAAATAAATTAGTCTTGGCCCTTTGCTAAATTCAGGACCTGTTCTTGGAATTTCAATAATTTTTACAGGCTTGATTTGAAGTGTCCAATCTTCGATCAAATCCTTGTCTATAAATCGATGGGCCCTATGACTCGGTTTTTCTTCTCCACCCTCCCAGAGATAGGGAAAACTCAGGATAGCCATGTTTGATATTCTCATGACTTCTCTGAAAGCCCTGCTCTGTTTGTTGTCGAGATGTTCCCATACCTGAAGGGCGATAAACAGATCAAATTGCTTATTTTCTAACGGCCAGGGTTTTGTTGTGGCATCAAATATATGAATTTTTCCACTTGCGCCTTCAGGTCTTCCAAAGGAGTCTTCCTCCTGACTAAGTATCAAATCGGAATTTTTACAGATTGGTTGTAAACCTGGACCCAATTCAATGACGCTTTCAACTTCTTCCTGCTGGATAATTTTCAACACTTCCTTGAAATATTCCCATCTGCCTGTGTAGTAGTCGCCTCTGGGCCCATTCAACAAATGTTCAAAATCTTCATGATTCATTAGTTCCAAATCTGTGTTCATAGCGCTCCGATTCTCAGAGAATTCCATATCCAGCCTTTTAATAAAACAAGAAATTCTGCATTTTTGCGTATACAGGTTCTACCATTTATCTCAAATCCATAGGCAGCACTCTTATAATCCTATTTTAGCACATTATTCCACTTGCTTCTATATTTTTCTTTTGCTAATTTACTGCAAAAAATGGTACATAAGAATAGGTATTTATGATAAGATAAAGGTTGTGAATATGAATGAAAAGGAAGGTTTTGGGTTAATGGATGCAATCGTACTTGCATCTTCTTCACCAAGGAGAAGAGAACTGCTGAGCCAGGCAGGGATCCCGTTTATTGTGGTACCGGGCGGGGTGGATGAGGATAAGGTGGAACTTTCAGGTACTCCGGGGCAGAAAGCGGAACATCTTGCTTATCTGAAAGCGTCTGATGTTGCTAAAAACGTGGAAAAAGGACTGGTGCTTGGCGCGGACACCCTGGTGGTCTGCGGTGACGAAATATTTGGGAAACCGGCGGATGAGGCCGATGCCAGAAGAATGCTGGAAAATCTGAGCGGCAGAGAACACCTTGTGATTACCGGAGTTGCACTGATTGATGCCGGAAGCGGAACTGTCCAAAAGGGCTTTGAAACCACGAAGGTCCGGTTTTCCAAGCTGACTGGCCAGGAGATACAGGCATACATAAACACAGGTGAACCGTATGGCAAGGCAGGTGCATATGCGATCCAGGGCAGAGGTGCGCTGCTGGTGGAAAGTTTGGATGGCTGCTATTTCAACGTAGTCGGGCTGCCGCTGCATAGGGTTGCCGGAATGCTGAAAGAAATGGGAATAAGTGTAATGTAGAAAAAACTGGTCAATAATAGAAAATATTAACAAATAAATGGTAAAAAATGTATATTAATGGTAAAATAAAAGGAGGGATGTGTAAAAAAATTTTAAGATAGCGGGGGTTGACCAAAATGGAATACAGACTTAGAATGAAGGATATACCTGCCAATGAGAGACCTTACGAGAAACTGGAGAAATACGGCTCAGAGACCTTGTCCAATGCTGAATTGCTGGCAATCGTGATAAGGACAGGCAGTCTGGAGGAAACTTCCGTGGCACTTGCTCAAAGACTGCTTGCTCGTGCAGAAAATAACAGCGGTATTGCTTTCCTGCATGATCTGTCTGTGGAAGAACTTAGAAAGACCAAGGGAATTGGAAGAGTTAAAGCCTTACAGATTAAAGCGGTAATGGAGCTGTCGAAAAGGGTGTCAGCTTCACTTATAAATAATAACAGGGTGACGATAAAGTCGCCGGTTGAGGTAAGCTCACTGGTAATGGAGGAAATGAGGTACCTGAAAAAGGAAGTGTTTAAAATTATTCTGCTGAATACGAAGAACCACATTATCAAATATTTGAATGTATCGGTAGGAAGCCTTAATTCCTCAATAGTCCATCCTCGAGAAGTCTTCAGTGAAGCAGTAAAGACAGGTTGTTCGGCAATGCTGCTGGTGCACAATCATCCGAGTGGTGACCCGGAACCCAGCAGAGAAGATATTGAGACTACACAAAGGCTGGTCAATGCAGGTAACATTTTAGGAATAAAAGTCCTGGACCATGTGGTCATAGGAGATGGAAAGTACATAAGCTTCAAGGAACAGGGATTGATGTAAATTTTCAATTTATACAACTGCTGTTCTCTTGCTGAAAGTTTGGGAGGAAGTAACATATGGGTTTTTTTGCGAAGGATATAGGGATTGATCTGGGAACAGCAAACACGCTGGTGCATGTAAAGGGAAGAGGAATAGTAGTCAGGGAGCCGTCAGTCGTCGCGATCAACAAGAATACACGTGCGATTCTTGCGGTAGGAGATGATGCCAAGCTTATGATTGGAAGGACTCCGGGAGATATCGTTGCCATCAGGCCAATGAAGGACGGTGTTATTGCCGATTTCGACATCACACAGAGCATGTTGAAGCATTTTATAAAAAGAGCTATGGGTACCGGGTTTGTAGCAAAACCAAGAGTGGTTATATGTGTTCCTTCCGGTGTGACAGAGGTTGAGAAGAGAGCGGTAGAGGAAGCTACATTGTCTGCAGGAGCCAAAGAAGCATACCTTATTGAGGAACCGATGGCAGCAGCTATCGGCGCCAATCTTCCTGTGGAAGAACCTACCGGCAGCATGATTGTTGATATCGGAGGCGGTACAAGCGAGGTCGCTGTTATTTCACTCGGCGGCATAGTTACCAGCAAGTCTCTGAGAATCGCCGGGGACGAGTTCGACGAATCTATTGTGCATTATGTCAAGAAGGAATATAGCCTGATGATTGGTGAAAGAACGGCGGAATTGATCAAGATGACGATTGGAAACGCCTATCCCAAACCAAAGGAAGAATATATGGAGATCAGGGGAAGAGATTTGATTACAGGTCTTCCCAAGAACGTTTCCATCTCTTCGAGTGAGATTAATGATGCACTTAGGGAACCGATCAATTCCATAGTGGATGCTATAAAATATACCCTTGAAAAAACTCCTCCGGAGTTGGCTTCGGATATCATGGACAAAGGGATCATGCTTGCAGGCGGCGGTGCTCTTCTAAGCGGATTGGACCAACTTATCAAGGAAGAGACAGGGATGCCGGTCATGGTTGCAGAAACTCCGCTGGATTGTGTCGCTATTGGTGCAGGCAAGGTGCTTGATGAGATAGAAACCCTGAGGAGAGTTCTGATTTCACCCAGAAAATTGAGATAGAGAGGGGACAACTCCTTTGCTGCGTCTTTTTAGAAGCAAATGGTTTATAGTGTCCTTAATTACCATTATATTACTTGTGGTAATGGGGGTTTCCGCAAATAAATACAGTAAACTGAATTGGTTGAACAACATCATCAGTATACCACTGACGCCTGTTCAGAGCTTCTTTACATCGATTGGCCATTCAGTTGAAAATAGTTTGTCCTATTTCAAGGATGTTGACGCTGTCAAAAAAGAGAATGAAAGACTGAAAGCCGAAGTGTCCGGTTTAAATACAAAAAACAGGGAATTGGAAGCGCTTGAGACTAAAAATGAAGAACTGAGACAGGCTTTGAACCTGAAGGGACAATTTGGGGATTATACGCTGCAGGGTGCCAATATTATTGCAATTGACCCTGACAACTGGTTCAATGTATTCAAGATTGATATCGGAAGCAGGGAAGGCGTGCAGATCGACAGCCCTGTTCTGACCAACGGGAAGGGACTTGTGGGGAGGGTGTTATCAACGGATACAACCTCGTCGAAAGTGCTGACCATTATAGATGAGGAAAGTGAAGTGTCCGGCTGGATTTCAAAAGCCGGCGGCGGCCATGCTGTGGTCAGGGGCGATATGGCACTCAAGGAGATGGGACTTTGTAAAATGGATTATATTCCGCTTGAGGTTGATGTCGAGGTTGGAGATGTAATAGAAACATCAGGCATTGGCGGAATTTATCCCAAAGGAATCGTGATCGGGGAAGTAGTTGAAGTAAGAAAGACCAACAGTGATATGGATAGATATGCGATCATACAGCCAGCCGCTGATTTTAAAAGGCTGGAAGAGGTTTATGTGCTTAAGAGCAACGAAAAACAGGAAACAGGTAGTGTAAAAAAATGAAACTGAGGCTGCTTTTCTATTCCTTCTTCATAATACTGCTTCTGGTGCTGCAAACAACACTTCTGGATTATGTTGCCATCTATGGGATCAAACCGAACCTGATCGTCGTATTCATCATTGTAACTGCACTGGTCAGGGGCAATGTCGAAGGAGGTACTGTCGGCTTTTTTTTCGGACTTGCCATGGATATGCTGTTCGGAACCGTGCTTGGATTTAATGCCTTGTTAGGACTTTACCTGGGCATTGCCGCAGGTTCTGTCAACAGAAGGCTGTTCAGGGAGAATCTGCTGGTTGTACTGTTTTTCACCTTTGTGTATTCTGTTGTATATGAATTGACCGTCTATGTGTTGAACACCATTATGAGCGGTCATATGGAACTGCTGTATCCTTTGACAAGGGTAATACTGCCGGAAGCATCCTATAATTGTGCCGCAGCTGTTTTGATTTATGCACTGCTCATCAAGGCTGACAGGCGTTTTACTGAAACCGGCAAGATATCAAGGAAGTATTAAGTTAAATGGAAGTATTAAGTTAACTGGAAGTATTAAGTTAAATGGAAGTATTAAGTTAAATGGAAGTATTAAGTTAACTGGTTGTAATGGTGCAACAGGTTTATATCATTTCTGATACTTATTTTATCCGGTAATATGTGAAAGCATTTTCCGTAGAAAAGGGTGGGGTATTTACGTGAAGGAGAAGTTGAACAACAGATATTTAATGCTTAGTATCGGCTTTTTAGCTTTTGGCTTTGTCATTATATTCCGCCTGTTCAATCTGCAGATCGTCAATGGAGAAAAATATAATGCCGACTCTCAAAAGAGGGTGCTTAAGGAAAGCGTGATAGAGGCCCCCAGAGGTAAGATTCTCGACCGGTATGGAGTGCCCATAGCCGTGAACAAACAAGGATTTGCCATACAGATCGTAAAAACTGGCATAGACGCAAAGGAACTCAATTCAATGCTGTTGAATCTGATCGGGATACTCGAAAAGAACAATGTCAGCTACAAGAACAGCCTCTCAAAATACCTGACTTTCAACCCGATCACGTTTGGGGATAATTCTGCAAAGAAGATCAGAGACTGGCAGATTAATTCCAACAGGCTGGATATGAATGAGAAAGACGTCAAGAATAATCCTGCAGAGCTTTTTAAATACCTGAGGGAAAAATTCAAAATCGATGCCTCTTATACAGATGAACAGGCATATAAGATTATGAGGATCCGTTATGAAATTCTGGTGGATAACTGGAATTTTTCTACCGGAGGAACAGTTTCGCTGGCGGACGATGTAGGAATGAATACGATTTCCGAAGTAGAAGAGAGGCATCATGAATTTCCAGGGATCATTACGTCAGTCGAGCCAATCAGGGAGTATATCAATGCAACCGACGAAGCACAGGTGCTTGGCTATATACGATCCATCGACCAGAAACAGTATGACAATCTGAAGGATGAGGGATATGAAAACGATGATTTAATTGGATGGGCCGGTGTGGAGAAGATTGCCGAAAGATATCTGAGAGGCAGGAACGGAAAGAAGAGCATCGAGGTGGATACCAGCGGCCGTCTGACTCAGCAGCAGGAGACGGTTCCGGCAATTCCGGGCAGCGATGTACAGCTTACCATTGATACGAACCTTCAGAAGGTGGCAATGGAATCACTTGCAAGGAATATTGACCTTATAAAGAACAAAAATACCGTCAACAACAATAACAATTTCGGAGATGCATATGCGGGTGCTGCTGTCGTTCTGGACGTCAATTCAGGTGCCGTTCTGACAATGGCAAGCTATCCGAGCTACGACCCGCAGATTTATCTGGAGGGTTCTGAGAACAAGGCAGCACAGCAGGCGATAGAAGATCTAATCAATGACAAGACTAAATCACAGTTAAACAGGACTATTCAGGAGATCTATGCGCCAGGGTCGACCTTTAAGCCGCTTGTTGCCATTTCTGCATTGGAGAAGGGCGTTATTACACCAGCCAGCAGTACAAGGTATGATTCCGGACATGTCAATATCGGGGGAAGAGATTTATATTGCCTTGAGTACCCTACCACCGGACACGGAAGTCTGGATTTGAAAAGAGCATTGGAGACATCCTGCAACATCTATTTTTATGAGATTGGATATGAAACCGGCATAGATACATTGGATGTGTGGGCCAGTTATTTCGGCTTGGGAAAGCAGACAGGGGTTGATCTTCCATATGAAGCAGATGGTTTTATGTCATCAATGGATTTAAAAAAAGAAAAGCATAATGGCGACGTTTGGCGACCGGCCGATACAGCCCAGGTTTCCATCGGGCAGTTCGATAATGCGTTTACACCGCTGCAGATGGCCAGTTACATCAGCAGCATCGCAAATGGCGGCAAGAAATATAAGCCGTTTGTCATTAAAAATGTAGTAAAATATGATGGGTCCATCGTGAATGAGACGAAGCCATCCTATACGAAGATTCCTGTAAAACAATCGACCATAGATAAGGTCAAGGAAGGCATGGTAGCTGTTACACAAACTATTGACGGTACCGCTTACAAATCTTTTATCGGATTACCCTTCGATGTGGCGGGCAAAACAGGAACGGCACAGACATCCAAAGAAGCCACCCGGTCGGCAAATGCGCTGTTTGTATGCTATGCACCGGCTGACAATCCGCAGATTGCCATCGCGGTGGTTGTGGAAAGAGGTGCATGGGGATCGAACGTAGCTCCGATTGCCAGGGATATCATAGATGAATATTTCGGCCTGAAAAAGGCAAATTCCGATAATGCTGTTTTAAAACCGGAGGAACCATTGTTCAGCCAGTAATATTTTTTTCTTGTCTAATTGAGGAAATAATGTGATAATTGATAAGGAAGTCTAGTAATCGGGAGGGCTGATCCATGGAAGAGAATGTCATTAGTTTTAAGGCAACTGTAAATGGCCTAATACTGATTATGCGTGAAGAAGATGACTTCGAAACGGTTTTGGAGCATGTCGAAAAGAAACTTGAATCTTCAGGCAGATTTTTTAAGGGAGCCAGTCTGGCTGTCAAATATCGCGGAAGAAAGCTGGATCCTGCTCAGGAGCAGGAAATTGCCGTACTTCTTTCAAAAAAAACCAATGCAAAAATAATGAGTTTTGAAGAGGATTTTTCCCAGCCCGAAAAGGAAAAGGAACCGGAGGATGCCGACAAGGGCAGAGAGAAGCCTAAAATAAGGCTGATGTTCTTTAAAGGCCTTGAGGAAGGGTTGACCAGGTTTTACAGGGGAACGGTCAGATCCGGCCAGTTGGTCAGCTACGAGGGCAATCTCGTCATTATTGGTGATGTAAATCCCGGCGGAGAAGTGATCGCCACCGGTAATGTCATTGTGATGGGATCGTTGCGCGGCATGGTTCATGCCGGTGCAGACGGCAACAAGGAAGCGGTTGTTGCAGCACTGAGCCTGCAGCCGACACAGCTTCGCATTGCGGATGTCATAACCCGGCCGCCCGATACCAAGGAGGCCAGGCAGGCGTTAACACCTGAAATGGCAACAGTTAAGGATGATCTTGTATATATCGAAAGGTTTCTTCCACAGTACAAGTGACAGGATATTAAAATATACTATTTTACATATAGGCCTGCAAGCCAGAGCTTCTGCAAAATAATGCAGCAATAGCACGGTAGGGCCGTACAGGAGGTATTCGGATGGGTGAGGTCATAGTTGTTACATCGGGAAAAGGCGGTGTCGGAAAAACCACGACCACGGCAAACATAGGCACTGGATTGGCGTTAGCCGGCAATAAGGTTGTTTTAATAGACACGGATATCGGATTGAGAAATCTCGATGTTGTAATGGGGTTGGAAAACAGGATCGTATATGATCTGGTCGATGTTGTCGAAGGTTTCTGCAGGGTCAAACAGGCACTTATTAAGGATAAGCGCTACGAGGGGCTTTACTTGCTGCCTGCAGCACAGACAAGAGATAAATCGGCAGTGAATCCCCAACAGATGATGAAACTCTGTCAGGAACTCAAAGAAGAATTTGATTACATCATTGTCGATTGCCCGGCCGGCATCGAACAGGGCTTTAAAAATGCAATTGCAGGGGCTGACAGAGCTATCGTCGTCACAACTCCGGAAGTTTCCGCAGTGCGAGATGCAGACAGAATCATCGGGCTTCTCGAAGCAAATGAACTGAAGAATCCGAAACTCCTCGTGAACAGGCTTCGTATTGATATGGTCAAACGTGGTGACATGATGACGATTGACGATATTATCGATATACTGGCGATTGGACTCATAGGTGTCGTACCTGATGATGAAAAGATCGTCATTTCAACCAACCGCGGCGAACCTGCCATCAATGACGAAAAATCATTAGCTGGACAAGCATACCGTAATATTGTAAAGAGAATTATGGGTGAAGAAGTTCCTTTTATGAATCTGGATGAGGACAGCGGTTTTATTGTTAAATTAAAAAAATTATTCGGCTTGCAGGCGAACTGAGGGAGGGAGTGGTATAGATGCTGCTAGACTTAAGTAAAATATTCGGTAAATCTAAGAACTCCAAGGACGTTGCCAAAGACAGGCTGAAGATGGTACTGGTTTATGACCGTGCAAATGTTTCACCGCAGTTTTTGGAAATGTTGAAAAGTGAGATAATAAAGGTAATCAGCAATTACGTGGATGTTGATGAAAGTGCATTGGACATACAACTTACAAAGACAAAAAGTGATGACGGAGAACGAATGGTACCTGCACTTTATGCCAATATCCCGATCAGGAGTATAAAAAAC
>JAEWQC010000122.1 GCA_023399355.1 Bacillota bacterium
TCCCAGATAACGTCTGCCCTTTCTGGTTTTTTTATAAAGTACCTTGCCGCTGCATTTCGGGCAGTTTACTCCGGCTTCATCCAGAATCGGTCTGGCATTCCTGCATTCGGGAAAGCCCGGGCAGGCCAGGAATTTACCGAAGCGTCCGTTCTTTATCACCATGTTGCGTCCACATTTTTCACATTTTATATCCGTTACTTCATCGTGTATTTCTATGTGGCCTATTTTGGATTCAGCTTCTTTTAGGGTATCCTCAAACGGGCCATAAAAATCCTTCATTAGATCGACCCATTTTTTCGAGCCTTCTCCTACGTCATCGAGTTTCTTTTCCATTTGGGCTGTAAACTGGACGTCTACAATATCCTGAAAATTATTTTTCATCAAATCATTCACGATCTTACCAAGTTCCGTCGGATAGAGGAATTTCTTCTCCCTGTCCACATATCCTCTGGCAAGGATCGTCGTGATGATGGGAGCATAAGTACTCGGCCTGCCGATCCCCTTCTCCTCCAGCACCTTAACCAGCGTAGCCTCGGTATATCTGAGGGGCGGCTGTGTGAAATGCTGCTTATCCTCGATTTTTTTCAGATCCAGTTGATCCTTTTCAATAAGTTCAGGGATTGAAACTTCACTATCATCCGCTTCTTCGTCCCTGCCCTCGGTATAAACGGCGATAAAGCCCTGAAATTTGATCTTTGAACCGTTTGCCTTGAAAAGCATTTTTCCTGCCATGATGTCCGCCGAAATCGTATCATATATCGCAGAAGACATCTGACTGGCGATAAACCTCGACCAGATCAGCTTGTAAAGCTTGAACTGGTCGTTTGTCAGAGAATCTCTCACACTTTCCGGATCCATGCTTGCATAGGTCGGTCTTATAGCTTCATGCGCGTCCTGGGAAGCAGATTTGTTCTTATAGACCCTGAATTCTTCGGGGAGATACTTCTGACCGTATTTTTCCGCTATATAATTTTTTGCATCCTGCTGCGCTTCTGTTGAAATTCTCATGGAATCGGTACGAATATAGGTGACGAGACCGACAGCTCCATGTCCTTTGACCTCTATTCCTTCATAAAGCTGCTGGGAAACCATCATTGTTTTCTTTGTCTGAAAGCCGAGCTTCCTGGCCGCTTCCTGCTGCATTGTACTTGTTGTGAAGGGTGGCGCAGGTGACTTCTTTTTTTCACTGTTTTTTACTTTTTGAACGATGAATTTCTTTCCTTCCAGCTGTTTTAAGACATCCTTGACCTGAGCTTCATTTTTTAACTCGATTTTCTCATCCGCTGTTCCATAGAATTTCGCGTCGAAGGCCGGTCCTGTCTTTTTTCTGGAAAGCCTGGCCGTTACGGACCAGTATTCTTCCTGTTCAAAATTATCAATTTCGTCCTCTCTGTCGCAAATGAGCCTGGCTGCCACAGACTGAACGCGTCCGGCACTGAGTCCTTTCCTGACCTTTTTCCAAAGCAGCGGGCTGATTTTGTAACCCACGATTCTGTCGAGGATCCTTCTGGCCTGCTGTGCATTTACGAGATCCATATCTATTTTCCTTGGGGCTTTAACGGCATTCTTTACAGCGTTTTTGGTAATTTCATTAAAAGTAATTCTGCATTTATCTTTCTCATCAATATTGAGCAGGTTGGCAAGATGCCACGAAATAGCTTCGCCTTCGCGGTCAGGGTCGGTCGCCAGATATACCTTTCCGGCAGCCTTGGCTTCCTTTTTCAGCTTGCTGATAACATCCCCTTTGCCCCGGATAGTTATATACTTGGGTTGAAAGTTGTTATCAACATCCACCCCTATCTGACTTTTGGGCAAATCTCTGACATGTCCCACAGAAGCAATGATCTTATAATCCTTGCCAAGAAATTTACCTATTGTGTTTGCCTTTGCCGGAGATTCAACTATCACAAGGTTGTTTGCCATTATATCCTCCATGTATGAATATTATGATAAAGGTAATTTTTATGCCTGAAGCTTTCCTGTCAAATACTTGTCACCCATCATTTATTATCAGATCAATCTGGGGCGAATCAGGCTTCTGCCAATTTCAGCCTGATTTGTTTCCCGGATAACCTAAATCATATATTATCACATTTAAAATAAAATCTACTATAAAATTGCAGAAATTATTTGATTTATTTTATTATTTGCCCATATGGTAAAATATAAATTCGCAATTTATGGGATAGATAACAACAACTTCTTTACCTCAGCAAACATCGATTTTTATTTTTCAGCCTGTTTAAGCGTATCTTTCAACGTTTCTAAAAACAACTGGTAGGACCAGGTGGCGCCTGAAACCGCATCGACTTCGTCGACATTCTGTTCCTTGATCAACTCGTGCTTGTATAATTTCATTCCCTGCAGTTCATTTTCGGTTTGTTTCTGATACAATGGCATTTCTTCATATACCTCGTTACTGTAGGTTTCATCCAAAAGCAATTCCTCGGCGTCCTTATGTTTTGAGTTGCCATAAACCTTAAAAACGGAAGTATCATAAATATCAAAATCAACAGTACTGATTTTGCCGTCTTTGATAGTCACCTTTGCCTTAGCGTAGTACCCTTCCGATGTAAGAGATGATTTTCCCTCATAGGTGCCGTCCTTATACTCCACCCTGCTAGTTTGAACAGTGTTGTTTTTCTGTGCTTTTTCAGCCGGCCGACTGCTGCAGGCTATAAATATAAAGCACAGAGCAATAATAACAGACATAACCGCCGGTATTCTCAATTTCAAAATATCACTCCCTTTACATGCTCCTGATATCATCTTACATTTTTTAACTGCCGATGTCACGACGGTTTTTTTATATGAATGAGTGCTATTTTCAGATTTTAACCCTTATTCTACTAATTTATAAAACTTCCCGGGTAATTGTTCAACAAATCCACTCAATTCGAGCATAACAAGAACCGAACCCGCCAACTGCACACTTATGCCGCAATCCCTCGATATTACATCAATGTGAGCCGGGCCTTCCAACAATCTCTGTGAGATGGTCAGTTCTTCCTTTCCCATAATATTCTGCTGCAACTGCTTTTTCCAATATAAGTTGTCATTTGCAGCATTGTTTATTTTCAATTCTTCAAGAATATCGCCGGCATTGGTGACAAGCTTTGCACCGTCCTTAATAAGCCTGTTTGTTCCGGAACTGTTCACGCTGTTGATATTTCCAGGTACGGCAAACACCTCTCTGCCCTGCTCCAGTGCAAATTCTGCAGTGATCAGCGAACCACTTTTATCATTGGCTTCAATGATAGTCACGCCTTGTGAAAAACCGCTTATAATCCTGTTCCTAGCAGGGAAATTGTAGGGAACCGGTTGTGTTCCCGGTAAATACTCCGATATTACGGCACCCGACTGACAGATCCTGTTCATTAAACCACTATTCTCTGAGGGATAGATAATATCTACTCCGCAGCCAAGCACAGCCACCGTTCTTCCCCCGGCTTCCAGTGCACCGAGATGGGCTTTCGAGTCTATCCCCCTTGCTAAGCCGCTGACAATCGTGACTCCTTGACTGGCCAGCTCCCGGGACAGTCGTTTTGCCATATCAAGCCCATAACTTGTCGCTCTTCTTGATCCTACGACAGCGATACAGATTTCATCCTTACGGAGGTTTCCCCTGCAATAGAGTACTGCAGGCGCATCAGACAGGTTCCTCAATGCATCCGGATAGGTACTGTCCTTGATTGTAATTATGTCCGCATCGCATTTTTTAACAGCTTCAAAAATGCCTGTTGTTTTCCTCCTGTATTCTTTATCCGTAACAGCCTCAATAACCCCGGACGTGCAAATGGGACTTTTTCTCAATTCATATTCCGTACACTCCCAAAGAAAAGCGGGATCACCAAAATATTCGAGCAGCTTCAACCGTCTCCGGGGAGAAATTTTCACAAGTGAACTGAACCATATCCAGTATTTTATTTCGCTCTGCATTTTACACACTCCCAACTTGACCGGCATTATTCTTTCACCGCTTCAGCGGGATACACCGGCATTTTTCTTCCACCGCTTCAGCCGCATGCACCGGCATTTTTCTTCCACCGCTTCAGCCGCATGCACCGGCATGATTCTTCCACCGCTTCAGCCGGATGCACCGGCATGATTGTTTCAACCACTTCAGTGCCCTTAACAAGCTGTCGCTTATTTCACATGTTCCAAACCTTCCTGTCAAGGCTCCTGTACTGTATCGCTTCAGCCAGATGTACCGGCTTTATCTCTTCACTTCGATCCATATCGGCTATCGTCCTGGATACTTTCAATATTCTGCTGTGTGCCCTTGCGCTCATTCCGAGCCTGTCGAATGCGTTCCTGAGGATATCCCTGCATTTTTCATCCAGCCTGCAAAACCTGTTCAGCATGGCAGGCTGAAGCTGAGAATTGGAGTACAGGTGCATCCCCTTGTATCTGTCCAGTTGGATTTGTCTTGTATTTTCGACCCTTTTCCTGATCAGCACAGAGGGTTCTCCGGCTGAACCGCTGTCAAGTTCCCTGTATTTTACCGATGCCACTTCTATATGAATGTCCATCCGATCCAGCAGAGGGCCGGAAAGCCTGCCAAGATACTGTTGCACCTGCTTTGGGGTACAGGTGCACTGACCGGCCGGATCAAGATAGCGGCCGCACTTGCATGGATTTGCGGCACAGATCAGCATGGACTTGGCGGGGTACGTCAGACTGGCATTTATACGGCTTATTGTGATCACCCCATCTTCAAGAGGCTGTCTTAGAACTTCAAGGGATTTTTTACTGAACTCCGGCAGTTCGTCCAGAAAAAGCACCCCATAATGTGCCAGACTTATTTCACCTGGTTTTGGCATGGCGCCTCCCCCGACAAGTCCTATGTCCGAAATGGTATGGTGCGGACTTCTGAAAGGTCTGGCAGTGATCAGCGATACACCGGGCGGCAGTATGCCTGCTATACTGTGGATCTTTGTGACCTCAAGTCCCTCTTCGAATGTCATGGACGGCAGAATCGTAGGCAGCCTTCTCGCGAGCATGGTTTTGCCGCTTCCTGGAGACCCGATCATAATACAGTTGTGTCCTCCCGACGCCGCAACCTCCAATGCTCTCTTCACATTCTCCTGACCCTTGACGTCTGCAAAATCCACATCATATTCCTTCATAGCCGACTTCATGCAATCATCCCGGGAAACATACGGCAATAGTTCCGTTTTCCGGTTGATGAATTCCACTACTTCTTTGAGACTTCTGACAGGAATCACATTCAGCCCTTTGACCACGGAGGCCTCCTCCGCATTGTCCTGCGGCAGGACAATATTATCGATATTGTTCTGCCGGGCACAGACAGCCATCGGGAGCACTCCCTTAACCGGCTTCACATCACCGTCAAGAGATAATTCCCCGGTAAACAGGTAATTTCCCAAAGACAACGTTTTGATCTCACCGGTTGAAGCAAGTACGCCAAGCGCAATCGCAAGATCGAAGGCTGAGCCTTCCTTCTTGAGATTGGCAGGAGCCAGGTTCAATGTGATCCTTCTGATTGGAAATTCATATCCGGAATTTTTAATCGCGGACCTGACTCGTTCCCTTGCCTCCCGGATAGCCGCATCACCCAGTCCTACAAGATCAAAGGCCGGTATCCCGCTGCTGATATCCGTCTCAACCTCGACAACGTAGCCGTCTATACCAAGCAAACCACAGCTTTTAAGTTTGGAGTACATACCCGCAACCCCCAATAGTATATGTTATTACTTTTTCCATATATTGCCAACATAATACTACTATAACTGACTGTGTTTGTACATACCCAAAACCATTATTTGCATTTTTTTCTTAACAGAAAGAAAACCATTTAGTACAACCCCTTCTTTAAATACCGTAAAAAGAGGTTTGTTGCAACTTCGTTTGAATATACGAAAAAAGAGGTTTGTTGCAGCCCCTTCGTTTGAATATTCTAAAAAAGAGGTTTGTTACAATCTCTTCTCAAATACGGTGAACATGTTTAAAATTGCCCTTAACCTATTTTACTTTGCCTTCAAATGACAGTTTCCATGAATAGTGAGTTCTACAGTGTTTCCGGATTTGTCATGGCGTTTGGAGAAAGCACGCCGGCTATAAATAAGTACTTGAATCCGGAGAAGAATTTCTCAGGATAATATCTTTTATTTGGATACTATCCACCTTTCTGCTTATTTTCAAGGCATCCCTTACCATGGTCACAAGCTCCAGATAGTCATTTTGATTGATTTGCGCCACTGCACTTGCCGAACAATAGGTGGTTCTTAAGTTCGGGTTCAGCGAATTATACATTTTTACCAGCTGGTGCTGTGCATTGCCGATATAAGTATCCAAATACGGGAAGGACCGGTTTGAACAGATATAATCCTTTAAAAGGTCTGATAAACTTTCAACTTGCATGGATAGTCTCACAATATTCTTATGATAACATCCCAGGGATTTATTGGAATTGCCCGGTTTGAGAAAGGATTTCGGGCACCAAATAATCCGGCCTTTGCTGGAACTGAATACTAGATTCTTGCAGAATATATCTTCCGAGTCCTGATAACCTGAAATTGGAATGACTTCTTTAAAGGATTGACCAATCGAATTGAAAATTTTTTTAACCTCGTCCAGCAATTGAGTACCTGCAAGGTCAAACCGCTCTCCTTCGAGAATTGTCATAACAACAAAAGGCTTATTTGAAAGGTCAATGGATGAGTCTGTTCCGACTACATCCTTTGCAAGCATATCAAGAAGTTTTTTAGATAAAGTTCCCATATCGTATTCCCTCAGAGACTCACTCTCTCCGATAGGCACCCTATATTGGCTTAAACTGTATAATTCCCGTGTAATCTCCTCAATATCCCCAAAACTGTAGCCGGCTTCACAGGTTGGTATATGCACATTCATTGCAATACCGATTCCATGATGATACAAATACGGCTCTATGGTAACTTTCATCAACCCGTATTTATCCGAGTGATATTCGACATCCGCTTTCATTTTATAATAAAGTGGCATTATGCAGTCCCAGAGATTGGAGGTATTCAGGCTTTTTTCATTAAAACAGTTGAGATAATGCTTCCAAAAGTTGTTATGCTCCAGTTCATGCCAGGGATATGCATACTCTTGATTCACTGCTCCGCCGGACGAGAGATTTCTGAGGATTTCTCCAAATGTGTAATAATCTTTGTAAATGTATTTACCGGACTTATTTTTCTCATAATCAAAAATATCTAAAAATGTTTTTACCCATATAAAAGATATTTTAAATTTCTTCACCATACAATTGACATTCCTTTCAAAAATAAATATAATTACCATAGACTGTAAACTTGGGATGAAGCAGCAGCCCATCTATGTGTCAGAGGTTTCGGTGGTTCGAATCCCCGTCGCTCCCCCATACGGAGCGGTAGCTCAAAGGGAGAGCACTGACCTGACAGGTTTATCAGGCAGCAATAAGGTTGCTGCCTATTTTTATGTTTCCAGGGCTTTCATTTGTACTCAACAAGGGAATTTTCCCCTATAACCTTTAGTTCACTTTGTGTGGTGGAGATTTTTGCCGATTTTCCATCTTTCCATTCTATGATAAGTTTATGCCTGTTCCTGCGCAAATAGCCTGCAAGCTTTTTTATATCCATCTCTTTGTAAATAATTTCTTTTAGTTTTTCATTCATTCTGCTCCTGCGTTTTTCACTTTTCGTCTTTGCACAATCTATTCCCAGCAGTATTATAGAGCACAGCATTGTGTCATGGCCGCATTTAGGGAGCATTAACATTTGTTTTTCCTCCCCGCAAATTTCCGTATATATAAAGGGCAGATTAACCTCATTTTGATATCTTGATACCTTTTTTATGACTGTAAACGGATCATCCTTCTCGTAGAATATTTTCCGCATTTTGTACAGATTCACGAAGAAAACAGAAATACTTGAAAGGAGAAGGGCAAAAATAACCGAACTGATCCAAATCGCAACGATATCCTCCAATCCGTAGTTTCTGAACAGATTACGATTCTGTCTGCCCCATATTCCTGAAATATCCGGATATATGAATGCTACGAACAGACCTATTGAAATACTGATCACCCAGTATAGAGGGTTCTTTGCCTCCAGTTCATTAAAAAAGGTGATGTGTTTTTTTAAGAAGTTCGAGAGGATAACCAAAATGATAAAACCCGGGATAAATATCAGTGAAGGAACGCCTATTACGGTCAATATACCGCTTGATGCAGTTACACCCATGTTTACTTCTATTGAAAGTATTTTATTGAAAGAATTATCCTTGTTATCTGTTCCACCTTCCAGACTGATATCATAGAATAGCACATCTTTGCCCGGTTTTACCGCATCAAGTGCTTTGATGCTTATCGGTATTACGATCGTTCTTTTCGGGCCGATTATGTAATTGACATAGTTCTTGTCCATGTCCTCTGAAAGGATGTATTGAGGAGTCATTGATTTCATATTTTTAAGAATTAATGGGTATTGTGAGGTATTTTCAATCAAAATATAGATTTTTTCCATTGAAGAGTCGTATAGCGTTTCAAAAGATGCTTCATATGAAATGTTTACAATTGACTCTGTTGAATCATCGGTACTTTCCGCTATAACGGCACTTTCTTTGCCAATAGTAATAAGGATGAACATGCTCAATATTAAAAAAGGATAGAGAAAGCTCTTTAACCTCATATGATTCTCCATATACAGTACTGTTCTATCTCTCAAGCCATCAGCAGTATCATGCTGCAGTCATACAGTCATACAGTCATGCAGTTATGTTTACAGCATAATACTACTATAATATACATTATTTGTACATACTCAAAAAAATGATTTTCTGTTTACTCCTTGCAGAGCTTGTTTACGGTTCATCCACGAAAGTGTTGATATAAACTCAATTCATTCTGTACAATATGACCATTTACCTTTCTGCACAAAATTATTCGCTCTACGTTCGGCTGCTTCAACGGTAGCATTTTCAAAGCCCAATATCTTTAAAAGTTTTATAGCATTGCAGGTTGTGGATTTACCGGGATATATTTTGTAATCAAACAAAATCCTGTTATCTATAAAGCCCTCCTGAAAGTGATAATTATCATATTGACCACATAATATTGAAGCCAGTTCTATGTCATGAGTGGCGGCAATACACATACAATTGTTCCTGTTGAGGCTTGTAAGCAGCTCTGATGAAGCTGCAATCCTCTCTATTGTGTTTGTACCCCTTAATACCTCATCTATCACACATAAGACGGGGTCAGCATCATCCAGATGATCGATGACTCTCTTTAGCGATTTAACTTCAGCAATATAATAACTCTCATTATTCGTCAGATCCTCCCGAAGTTCCATGGAAGAAAAAATCCTAAAATAACAGGATTTATATTCTCTTGCCAGGCATGTATAGATTGTTTGAGCCAATATGGCATTGATCGCTATTGTTTTTAAAAAAGTTGACTTGCCGGAAGCATTTGATCCGGTAATCAAAATAGGTTTTTTCAAGCTTGTTGAATTTGACACCGGGTTGTTGAGCAATGGATGATATGCATCCTTGAAAAGAAGAGTTGATTGCCCTGATGCACCGCACTTGTATAAGACTGGCACCGTGCAGGAATCCAAGGTTTCCCTGTATGAGGCTATGGATATGATACTATCCAGAAATCCTATCGTTTCATATAGGTTTCGAATTTCGCCCTTATATCTGCTTATTACTTTCGAGAGTCTTTCAAACGCAATCAGTTCAATAAGAAACAGAATTTTCAGCGGTTCTAAAAACATATCATTTGTTTGATTGAAAAATGGGTAGAAAGAGTTAATTGTCAGGGATTTTATCTTCCGTGAGGACTCCTTCAGTTTTTCGGAATATTCACGGATTGCAGAAATATTGGCATCTGTTATTTTTTTCGAAGACTTTATCAGGTTTACTATGTAACCATACCCTTCAAGATAAGCTTCCAATATGTTTTTAGTCTTGTAATACACCAAGGCATTTATAGCCAGCATAATAGCCATGCTTAAATAACCAATCGAAAGGTTTATGAAGCATGCAAACGGTGAGATCAGCATACCTATTGCAAGGACCACGTATATCCTGCTCTTGAATGAAATATTTTCATTGTTGTTAATAAAATTATTAGATATTCCTAAAAACTTCTTTTTCCCCAAACCAGCTAATATGACTTGAATTTTTATACGTTCGACTGGATTTTGTTTAAAATACTCCATACACCGAAGTCTCTCCTTAAGGATTTGTTCATCAGAAACAGGTTTTCTAAGCAAGGAATATAGAAATTCTTCACCGACTGACGATTGTGTGTTATTAATTTTCTTGAAAACGCTGTCCATGTTCAGATCACTCCATGTAATATCATCTATATGGCAGGTTTTTGTTTCAGGTATATCTAAATTGCAATAATAGCTTGATATATCTTTCAGCCAGCCATTTCCATACTGAATATCCGGTGCTTTCCCCCAGCGCTTTGAGATACTTCTCTTTAGAAGCTTCATTTTGTTATTTTTTTTTATAATGCAGTAAAGTGTAAATGAAAGAATAAAAATACCTATAATCAGGTATGACAAATTATTAATCATATTAACTGCCTCCATATTTTGATTAAGCTTTAAATAAAAAACAAAACTTAAAAAAGCTTATTGTCTTAATTCTTTTTTATATAGGTGGCAATTTATCGGCTCAGGCGGGAATATCTCCAGATCTGATACTTGTGGAAGCACTCATAAACAGTGGAATATAAACTTCGCATAAAAAGAATATCCAACTGTGAATATTTTTTGTCCTTGATATGTTTTACAAATGATTGAGAAATTTGAAAGTAATGAACAATATTGCAAATAAAGATAAATGCAAAAAAAAGAATGATGAAAAATTGTATCATCTGAAATAGTTCAGATAGTAACATTTATGTACGCCTCCGACTAATCCTGATTATACCATATTATATTTCAATAATAAATCCAGTGTCAAATCGGTTAAATTATTCTGCAAAAAGAACCCGTCATTTTTGAACTGACGAGTCCGGCTTAATGCTATTTATCTTTTAGAAGCTTATGCAGTTCGTCCATGAAAGTATTGATATCCCTGAATTGTCTATATACAGAAGCGAATCTGACATAGGCGACTTCATCAAGATCCTTCAGCCTCGCCATAACCATTTCTCCGATTTCCTGCGAGGTTATCTCTCGTTTTAGTGTATTCAGTATCTGTCCTTCGATCTCATCCACCATTTTTTCCAGATCGTTTACTGAGACAGGTCTTTTTTCACAGGCTCTGAGCAAACCGTTCAATAGCTTTTCGCGGTCAAAGGTCTGCCGCGTCTTATCTTTCTTGATTACCATCAGAGGTACGCTTTCAACCTTTTCATACGTGGTGAAGCGCTTCATGCATTTTGTGCACTCCCGGCGTCTTCTGATTGCTGCGCTCTCCTCCGTTGGTCTTGAGTCAATTACCTTATCTTCTACGAAACCACAATACGGACATTTCATTTGCATTCCTCCAACCGGTAAAATAACCGGCCTTGTTCATCATTAGTATACTCTCTTTATTATATCGGGTTATTGGGAAAAAGCTTTATAGCTTATCAGTTGCGGTCCCTTTAATCAAAGTATTTCCGGATGAACCTCTCCTCAAGGTCTACGAGGATGATATCTTCTCCAATTTTTTTAATCTTCTCCCATGGTATGACAAATTCGTTTTCCTTGCCAAGCAAGCCAAACAGCCTGCCGACACCGGGCAAAATAATCGCATCTATTTTGCCTGATTCAAGGTCTATCTCGACATCCGACACAAAACCGAGCCTTTTTCCATCTGAAATATTTATAACTTCTTTTTGCCTGAAATCAGAAGAGCGATTCATCGTAAACACCAACTGAACTTTTTACTATAAATATATGTCCCCGTTTTGAAAAAAGACCGTAAACATCACATTCCTCCTTATTTCAGGAAAATCGGCGTGAATCCTCCGCAGTTCAATGGCAATGCAGTTCACAATACTTAGTTCGTTCAAAAAAAAAGACACCCAACGGTGTCTCGCTTTAAATGTATTTTTTCATGTGCAAAAGTGCCGTTTTCTCAAGCCTGGATACCTGCGCCTGTGAGATTCCGATTTCTTCGGCTACCTCCATCTGTGTCCTGCCCTCAAAAAAGCGAAGGTTGAGTATCAGCTTTTCCCGGTCATTCAGTTTCCGCATGGCTTCCTTTAAAGAAATACCCTCCAGCCAGTTTTCATCGATATTCTTTTCATCGCTTACCTGGTCCATTACATAGATTGCATCGCCGCCGTCGTGATAGACCGATTCAAACAGGGAAATGGGATCCTGAATGGCATCGAGAGCAAACACCACTTCCTCCTTCGGAAGTTGAAGCTCTACTGCTATTTCAGCAATCGTCGGCTCTTTTGAATTCCTGCTGGTCAGTCTTTCCTTTGCCTGCAGGGCTTTATATGCAATATCCCGCAAGGACCTGCTGACACGTATGGAATTATTATCACGAAGATATCTTCTTATTTCGCCGATAATCATCGGGACAGCGTACGTAGAAAATTTAACATTCTGAGAAACATCAAAATTATCAATAGCTTTGATCAAGCCGATACAGCCCACCTGAAACAGGTCGTCCACATATTCCCCCCTGTTGTTGAACCTCTGTATGACACTTAATACAAGTCGCAAGTTGCCATTAATGAATTCTTCCCGTGCACTTGTATCACCCTTGTGCATTCTTTCAAAAAGGACCTTTTTTTGATCATTTGTCAGAACCGGCAGCTTTGAAGTATTTACACCACATATTTCAACCTTGTTGACCAGCATAAAAAACCTCCCGGCAATTTTTTAGTTCGGCAGCAGTAAAACTGCCTTCTGTGAATAGTAACATTATTGCCATGGAGGTCTTTTTTATACTGTGGGACAAAGTAAAAAATATTTGTCAAAGGCCTTGACAACAGCGGATTTGACGTGTTAGGCCTACTAGCTTGACACATCAAACCATACGGTTGATTTCCTTTTTTAATCTGCTTATGATCCTTTTTTCAAGCCTCGAAATATAGGATTGCGATATTCCCAGCATGTCTGCCACTTCTTTTTGTGTCTTCTCTATTCCGTTGGAAAGTCCGAATCTCAGTTCCATTATTTTTTTCTCCCGGATGGAGAGTTTTTTTAATGCAGTGTTCAGAAGTTCCCTGTCTACTTCATCCTCAAGACTGCGATGGATAATGTCATTTTCCGTTCCTAGAATGTCTGAAAGCAATAGTTCATTTCCATCCCAGTCTATATTAAGTGGCTCATCAATCGAAATTTCCGTCTTTACCTTGTTATTTCTTCTCAGATACATAAGAATTTCATTTTCGATACACCTGGATGCATAAGTGGCAAGCTTGATGTTTTTAGACGGATTAAAGGTGTTGATAGCCTTGATCAACCCAATTGTACCTATGGATACAAGATCCTCAACCCCAATACCGGTATTTTCAAATTTACGTGCAATATAAACTACTAGTCTCAAATTGCGTTCAATCAAAACACTTTTTACACCATAATCCTGCTCCTCCAGCCTTGACAGCAGGTAATTCTCTTCATCTGCAGTCAAGGGCGGCGGCAGTGCTTCACTTCCACCGATATAGTGAATAGGGTAGCCTCTGCCTTCTTTTATTTTATTAAGCAGGATTAGATATTGAAGCCTCAAAAATAGTTTCAACCTTTTTAATATGTCCATTTGAACTCTCCTTTCGCTGCAAAAACAGACGTTTCGAATCTTTTCCGCATTCTCTCTACATTAGTTCGGGATTGAGTAATGCTCGGTATTTCTCGTTTCTTGACAACGATCTATTATAAATTCCGACGATAACATCACTTACTCCTTTCCTGTCATTGTCACTGCCTATCTCGATATAGTCAGGTCTGAAGCCAAGCAGCATACCATTCTCCTTTCCCAGTGATGTGAACGGGATGAGCCTGAACCTGGAAAACCATGCAGAGCATGAGATAGTGTCAGTAATACTATTCAGATCGTTCTCGGAATCTTTTTCAAAAATAGCTTTAATATCCTCAGGAAGGATATCTCTGATGGCCATAAACTCGACCACTACCACCGGCAGGTTTGTCAGTGGATCATGCAGTGAATTGCCCGTATCAACAAGCGCATTGAGGTCGATCGCCTTTCTGTCGAATGCAATGCAGAGCCTGACCAGAATCTTTTCTCTCAGGAATCTGCTTTGTATCACATCCCATACCACCCTCAGGATGATAAACGTCACAGCCAGGGCCAGCAGCAGTTCAGACCATTTCGTATTTAGAAACGATAACGGAGAGAGAATAATGCCATTTCTCACCATACCGCCTCTCTGGTTGAAGTACAAGAATGCAAAGCCTGCACCTGCAAATATAAATGTAGATGCATAAAAAATCATCAGGGTTTTAAGGAATGCAGCTATCCGGGTAAAGTTAAAGGTGACAGCCACCATAGCGATCGATAAAAGAAGCTTCGACAGGATCGTCGTATATATTTTCATTTGTGGCAAAAGGATCATCAATACCAGATAAATGACTCCAACCATCGCTCCAAGCAGAAGACGGAAATTGCCTGCCTTGTGTTTGGAAAATTTTGCAGTTACCAGCAGTATTAAATAATTGATGACAATATTTTCAAGGATAATGATATCCAGATATACTTCCACCAGTTCTACCTCACAGCCCGACAGAGCAGACATCCCCTATTTAGATATATTCGTATGCCTGTACTTTTAGAATCAAAATACATTCAAATTATATTTTATCGTGATTGATTTTTGTGTCGTTTGACCCTGTAGAAATATGGGAAGCGTACGACAAGAAAAGCAGGAAAAAACCCGGGGCATTTCGCTCCCGGGCTTCTTTTGAATCTATTTGACAATTAAAGGGCTTCTTATTTAAATCTGTTCTTCCTAAGGAAAGTGGGTATCTCAAGTTCATCGTCGGATACTTCTCCTGCAGTGTGGCGCTTGACAGCAGGTATTTCCGGTTTTATTCCCGATTTTTCAACGATCTTATCGATTTTCTTGATTTGAGGGCCTTTTTCAAAACCGGTTGCAATGACTGTAATCAGCATCTCATCTTTGAGGTTTTCATCAATAACTGCACCTACGATGATATTCGCATCCGGGTCAGCTGATTTCTGCACAAGCTCTGCAGCAAGATTGACTTCGAATAGTCCAAGATCCGAGCCTCCAGTGATATTGAGCAGTACACCTCTTGCTCCCTCAATGGACGTTTCCAGAAGCGGGCTTTGTATTGCCTGCTTGGCCGCCTCTTCCGCCCTGCCATCGCCTGAAGCCCTGCCTATTCCCATGTGGGCAAGCCCCGTATTGATCATGATCGTCTTCACATCAGCAAAGTCCAAATTGATCAGTCCAGGTACAGCGATAAGGTCGGATATGCCCTGAACACCCTGGCGAAGAACATCATCCGCCATCCGGAATGCATCTATTATGGAAGTTTTCTTTTCAGCAACCTGTAGTAATCGGTCGTTTGGTATTGTAACAAGTGTGTCTACCACTCCCTTTAAATTGTCAATGCCTTGTTCGGCATACTGCATCCTCTTGCGGCCTTCAAACATGAAAGGCTTTGTGACGACACCCACCGTAAGGATTCCCATTTCCTTGGCAATCTGTGCAACGACAGGTGCTGCACCTGTACCCGTACCGCCACCCATTCCGGCCGTCACGAATACCATGTCTGCACCCTTGACAGCCTGTGCGATCTCATCCTTGCTTTCATTTGCGGCACGCTCACCAATCTCGGGATTTGCACCGGCTCCAAGTCCTTTTGTGAGTTTGTCGCCTATTTGAATTTTAGTATTTGCTTTTGAAAGAAAAAGAGCTTGTTTGTCAGTATTGATTGCAATGAACTCAACACCGCGAAGTCCTGCTGCAATCATTCTATTGACGGCATTATTACCACCGCCGCCGACTCCTATGACCTTGATCTGGGCAAATTGTTCCATATCGATATCAAACTCAAGCAAATTGAATCCCCCTTCGTCATTAGTTAATCACACGGTCAAGGGCAATAAACAACTCTGCAGATGCCGGTACCAATCTTGTCCGAAATCATCGCAGAAACCTCTTCCATACATTACTTAAATAATATCGTATTCTATACATTAAAGCAAGCTAAGTTTTAACAAAAAATCCGTTGTAAATCTCCTTAAAATTACAGCCGAATATCTAAAAAATTTCTCTGAAAAACTTCAATATTCTGCTGAATATCGACTCCCTGGGCTGAACACTGCCTGGTTTTTTCAGCTTTACTTCCATGGCGTTACTTGTGCCTTTTTTAATGTTGGCAACATATCTGATAATTCCCGCCGAAGTGATAAATTCCGGTTTTGATACGCCCTGAAGCTGACCTGCCTGAACTACCCTGACGGGGACTTCAAACACTTCCTGCACCAACTGTTTGCAGCCGTCTACATAAGAAATACCGGCACCGGTCAATACAACACCTCCGCTGGGCTTCAGCAAGGAATCCGCCTTTTTGAGCTGATTCCTGCAGAGGGAAAAAATCTCATATACCCGTGCTTCAATGATTTCTACAACTTCAGATACTTTGACATTCTTCTTTCTATTTTCATTTATATCAAATACGGATATTTCCTGATCATTTTTAATCAGGGATGTCAATGCCAGTTCAAACTGACGCTTTATTTTCTCGGCTTCCGCGTTGGATATGCGAAGACCGATAGCTATATCATTGGAAATATGGTCTCCTCCTACTGGAATCGAATCATAAAAAACAAGCCTTTTTCCTTGATAGACCGAAATGTCCGTAATCCCTCCGCCAACATCCAAAAGTACTACTCCTATTTCTCGTTCATCAGCAGTCAGGCAAATTTCTCCTGTTGCAAAAGCTTCCGCAACGATGCCGTCTATCTGTATACCGGCTCTTTCAACGCTTTTTACTATGTTCTGAACGGATGTGATCTTGCCGATGACGATATCCGCATCCACTTCCAGTCTTGTTCCAACCATTCCTACTGGATCTATTATCTCATCATAGCCGTCAATGATATATTGTCTGGGTATCAGGTCAATCAACTGACGGTCTTCCGGTATGTCGATATCCCTAACCGAGTGCAGTACCGTGTCCATATCCCGCTGGGTGATCTCCCTGTTCCCATTCGAAATACTCATCCAACTCTTATTATTAATGACGCTGACATGCATTCCATGGATATTGACAAACGCCGATCCAACCCTCATGTTTGCAGCAGCTTCCGCTTCGTCTACCGCATTCCTGATGCATGCAGCCGTACCTTCTATATCTACGATGACGCCTTTTTTCAAACCGTTGCAAGGTGACATGCCCCTGCCGATGATCTCAAGCTGGGAATTCTTATTTACCCGCCCAATGATGGAGCCCACCTTTGAAGTACCTATATCAATACTTACAATCAAATCACCCAAAAGAAGAAACCCCCATCCAAGTCGATATCCGACTTTTTGATTGCACTCATATATTATCTTTTTTGACTGACTTATTCAACATATATCTGCGAATAACCGCGAAATTCAGAAATAATCTGTTTCCGAAAGCGAATATGGCCGCAAGATATATCTGTATACCAAGCTGATCCCCGATATATGCAAGCACAGCTGCCAGCAAGGCATTCCCGAAAAAACCCGATATGAAGATCTTCATATCAAATTTGCCCTGCAATGTGGCCGCAACGCCCCCAAATACAGAATCCAGTGCTGCAAGGATCGCTACAGCCACATAAGTCGAGTATTGCTGCGGAATGTTGACCGGGATGAAAAAGACTCCGATCAGAATTCCAATTATCATGCCTAATATTGGCAACATACTTTCTACCCCCCGTTTTCAGGAGAAAACACCGGACTTCCGTCAGATTTGAAATCCAGCTTGCCCCTTTCATCCTTTTTTATATTTTTTGAAAATACGGTCTTGACCGCATTCAACTCATAAACCAAATCGTCCAATCCACCAAGATTGACAAGGACTCTGGACTGCAACGAAAATCCTATTTTATCAGTATCTGAAACATCGACATAATCAACATTTGGCAATAGCTTATCCGGACTTTGACCGTCAACTTCCCTTATTGCATCATACACTTTATAAGCCATGGAAAGTTGATTTTCCTGCAGATTAAGTTTTTTTCCCGGTTTAAGCACTTCGGGCTTTTTTAATTTGATTACTGGCAAATGGGTCTTTTTCATGTCGGGATCCACTTCAAGGAGAACCTCTTCCTTGTCAATCAGAAGGCTTGTCCCGTCTGTGATCAGTAGAGCAGCCGCTTGCCTCTCCTCAACTTCTATGGAAACAGAAGAAGGAGGCACAAACCTTGCTTTAACACTTTTGGCATACGGACAGCTTTCCAGAATCCTTCTTTCAGCTGATCCTACCCGTAGAAAGTAAAATTTGCCCGGGTTGTCGAACAAAAGCCGGAAGCCGTTAACGCCCGGGTTGATACCCGAATGGGATATTATTGTCTGATTGTCATAATGTATGATTTTATCCTTCACATAAACGCTTTTTATATTGAAAAACGGAGATAGCGCTCCATAAATCAAAGTTGTTAAAAGAAGCAAGGTTATAAATAAGGATTTTAACCATCGAAACGATCTTTTACTCTTTTTTTTACTTTTGTGCTTTGCATGTACAGGCTCCTGCACATTCTGTATCCTTTGTAATTTCATGAACTTTCCTTTCAGTTGATACGCTGGATATTCGCACCTGAAAGCCGAAGCTTTTCCTCTATATTTTCATAACCCCGGTCTATATGTTTGATATCGGAAATAATTGTCTCTCCTTCTGCTGCAAGACCAGCCAGTACAAGCGCCGCTCCGCCCCTCAGATCACGGGCGCAAACATTTGCCCCAATAAGCTTTTTGACTCCCTTTACGACTGCGATCCTGCCTTCCAGCTTGATATTGGCACCCATTCTGAGCAATTCGTCCACATGCTTGTATCTGTTTTCGAAAACGGTCTCAACCATGATGCTTGTTCCTCTGGCCATTGTCAGCATTGCAACCAGCTGTGCCTGCATATCCGTGGGAAAACCGGGGTAGGGCAGCGTTCTTATAATGTCCACTGCACGCAGCCTTGAAGGTCCCGTTACCAACATCGTGCTTCCCTTAATGCTGATCCTGCATCCGCTTTCCCTCAATATTGCCGTGATCGAACTTAAATGTTCAGGTATTACATTTCTTAAAAGCAGTTCACCTCCTGTAATACCTGCCGCCGCCATATATGTACCTGTCACGATCCTGTCCGTAATGATCGTATGCTCTGCATTTCTTAATCTATGATCCCCGCCGCATATCCTTATCATACTGGTACCGGCTCCCGTGACCTGTATTCCGGTAGCCTGGAGGTAATTCTGCAAATCCAGTATTTCAGGTTCCTTGGCTGCATTTCTGATCAAAGTCTCTCCCTCTGCAAAAACAGAGGCTAACATGATATTTTCAGTCGCGCCCACACTTGGGTAATCAAGCTGGATATCGCATCCCTTAAGCCTTTCGGCTTCACAGTAGATAAAGCCGCGCTGTGCATCCTGCACTTTCACGCCCATGCTTTTAAGCGCTTTCAAATGCAAGTCTATGGGTCTTGGGCCTATTTCGCACCCACCCGGGTGTGTAACCTTATTGTATATTCTAATTCTACCATTCCTAAAAAAAGGTATCAACTTTTTTATTCTATATAAAAAAGCATGTAATAATGTAACACAAATGGTTTACATAAATATAATAATATCGTAAACCAATTATAATCCTATAAAAATAGTTGAGGTGATATAAATGCCGGATTCTACTTCCTCAGAGAACACCAGTAACGTTAATGACATGCTTGAAAATGTTCCCTCTCAGGAATCACCCAATGATTACCTGCAATCCTTAAGAAAATACAGAGATGATATTAAACACGAAGTACGGATGAATAGTACAAATATAAGATCAGGGTTGTTGAAAAACAATCATTCACAAATATTCTTCGGTGTTCCGGATATTCCCCCCAGAGATACTTGTATAGAAAATACAATTAAAATCTGTATATATAATGTCAATGGTAACAGTAACGAATTCAAATTACAGCCGGGTGAAATTACGGTTTCCGAAGGGTCTTTGAAGGATCTGCCCTTGGATGAAGAAACTGTGAATCAATTAATTTACACATTAAACAGGTTAAGTGAAACAAAATCAGGAGAAAATATCAATATCAAAATACCGATCTATATCTTCAATATATCTAATATCCTCACAAACGGGAGTAAAAATACTGTTACTCCAAAATGAATAGACTCCCCTGAATACATACCAATGGAAAGGGGGTGAATAAAATGCAGGAAGATTATAAAGATATTGATATAGTGACTCTTGTTAAGGTGTTGGTATCAGTTCTTATTGACAGTGTCAAACAGCAGGGCAAGAATGTCGTCCTTACCAATGGAAATAACAATGAAGTGCAAATTCCCAACGAAGAAGGTCCAGGCGGTAACGTCCAAGTATGAAGTGATTCCAGGAGAACCCTATGGTTCTCCTGGAATTTTTAACGTTGAAGGATTTGCAATGAAGCAAGTGTTTTTGTGTAAGTTCTTTGAAGGTTTGATAAGTTCTTCGGGTTGCCTTTGGGTTACTTTGGGATTGCCTTTGGATTGCTTTTGGATTGCTTTTGGATTGCTTTTGGAGATACCTCTGATGCGTCTCCAAAGACACCTGAAAATCGCTTGTAAGTGTTTGAAAAAGTTTTACAAATGTACCCGATTCAAGGGCATCCTTAAGCGGCGTAATTTTTGCCGCTTAAGGATGCCCTTGAATCGTTTGGTACATTGTAAAACTTTTTCATAGTGCCATGACAGGCACCACGCCACTGAGTGGCGCCCTTTGGCCACTTTCCGGCGGTGGAAAGTGGCAGACCCACTTTGACAAAAAAACCATTAGTATTTACCAAACCACTTCTGAAAACACAAAAATTTAATCTCTGTTTTAATACAGTGCATTCAAATGAAAAACAGCCTATTCAAATCAGAGATATCAATGTTTATTTGCAGATTCCTTCATACGGGTCACCTCATCTATCGCCCAGTGCAGATCCTCTGCATCAATGGTCAGCTGTTCCAGGCAAGGATTCCCGCTGGCCAGGAATTTGTCAATAGCTTTCATTGCTGCTTTTTCACATACCCCGTAAATATCCGAGCCGACAAAACCGGCAGTATGTCCTGCAAGATCCTTCGGATTTACTCCCTCAAGAATCGGTCTTCCTTTCAGATGAATTTTAAATATTTCACACCTTTCCTGTTCATCAGGCTCCGGAATCTGAAATATCTGGTCAAACCTGCCCTGGCGCAGGAGAGCAGGGTCTACCAGATCCAGCCTGTTTGTTGCAGCAAGAACAACGACCCCTTTCAGTTCTTCCACTCCATCCATTTCCGTCAACAGCTGACTTATCACTCTTTGACCCACTCCGGAATCGGAGCCCTCGGAATTCCGTCCACATGATAGTGCATCGATCTCATCAAAGAATACAATGCAGGGGGAGGCTTGTTTCGCTTTTTTGAAGACCTCCCTCATCATCTTTTCCGACTCGCCCACCCATTTTGAAAAAATTGCGGGGCCCTTAATGGAGATGAAATTTGCATTGCTCGTTGACGCCGCCGCCTTGGCAATCAGAGTTTTACCGGTTCCGGGAGGTCCTGCCAGAATAATGCCCTTTGGCTGATGGGCTTTTACATGGTTAAAAAGTTCCCGGTATTTGAGCGGCCATTCTATTGCCTCTTTTAGTGCTTCTTTCACCTCATTCAAACCGCCTATATCCTCCCAATTCACATTTGGGATCTCTACATATACCTCACGTATGGCTGAAGGCTCCACCTCCTCCATTGCACCTGCAAAATGCTCCATCCTTACCTTCAGGTCAGGTAGTTTCCCGTGTGATATACAATAGCGAAGATCTTTTTCCAGCATCGCTTCCCGGATGGCAAACATGCCGGCTTCCCTGCATAAGGCCTCCAGATCCGCCCCGACAAAGCCATGGGTTATCTCAGCAATCCTTGCCAGATTGATATCTTTTGCCAGCGGCATATTCCTCGTGTGAATCGCAAGGATTTCCGCCCTTCCCTCTTTATTGGGAACATTGATGGATATTTCCCGGTCAAATCTTCCCGGTCTGCGAAGAGCCGGGTCTATGGAATCGGGAATATTGGTTGCACCTATAACCACTACATTCTTTCTTTTTTTCAAACCGTCCATAAGCACTAAAAGCTGCCCTACTACCCTCTTCTCCACTTCGCCTGATACTTCGGTACGTTTTGGAGCAATAGCATCTATTTCATCAATGAATATGATGGCAGGTGTTTTGCTGGCGGCCTCCTCAAATATCCCCCTCAATTTTGCTTCGCTCTCGCCGTAAAACTTATGAATGATTTCAGGCCCGTTGACTGCAATAAAATGAGCATCCGTTTCAGTAGCTACCGCCCTGGCAATCAGTGTTTTCCCTGTCCCCGGAGGGCCGTAAAGCAGCACTCCGTTAGGCGGGTATATTCCGATCCTTTCGAAAACTTCCGGATATAGAAGCGGAAGCTCTATCATTTCCCTTACCCGCTGTATTTCTGTCTGAAGCCCTCCGATATCCTTATAGGCTATCTTGCCTATCCCCTCGTGGACATTTGTCGAATGTTCAATTACAAAAGTTGTATCCGAATGCAGCAACACAATTTCTCTTGGAGAGGTCCTGGTTACAGTGAAATCGGCAGTTCTTGACCCGTAGAGCAACACTTGAACACGGTTGCCTTCCATAACAGGCAGGCCTTCCAGTAGTCTGCCAATATGGTTTGTGTCCCATTCCATACCGTCATTATTGTCATCGTCGGCTGGAGATAATGTTACAGTGCGTGCCTGATTATAGGAACTTTTTTTAATTATCACTTTATCTTCAATACCAATACCGGCATTTTCCCTGCAGATTCCATCAAGTTGTATGATCGGTTTTCCCCGGTACTCCATATGGGTTGGCAAAATTTTAGCAACAGCCTCCCTTTTGCCTGGTCCTGATATGGTAATAATATCTCCTACATCCGCATCCAGCTTGATCATATCTTCCGGATTCATTCTTGCTATCCCGCGTCCCGCATCCCTGGGCTCAGCTTCCAGTACTCTCAAAGATATTTGATTATCCTGACCAATATATGCATCCGTTACCACGGTTTACTCCCCCTTTATTACAACTGCTTTACAGCTATTGGGCTGTTGTACCTGAAGCTCACCCAGCCGCACCTTGGACAACCGTTTTCAAGCAAGCTCTCTTTTGATGATTTCTTGCCACATCTGGGGCAGGTTTCAGTATTTTTACCCTCCGAATATTCTTTTGTCAATTCGATAATGACTTTCTCCCATTCCTGCAGTGAAGTTTCATTATCATGGAAGCAGACAACGTTATTCTCGTTTCCCTCTTTATACATCACAATCAGTGATTTTTCCTGAACTGGAGCACTGCCGAACTGTACATCCTGTACGGTAACATGTGAAATGTCCTCTGCAGGGATTTCAAAAATCAGCTTTTTCTCAAAATCATACCACCAGCACAACCGCTTGTTTGTGAGATATAAGTGTCCCGGTTTCCACACATAGCGTACATTCCCCTCTGAAACAAAAGGCATCCGGTACCACATCTTCCCTGAATTAGCCACCTCTTCCGCGGGATAAAGGAAATTCCCCAGCACTTCCTTCTTTTCAACGAAAACAGGGTTTTCTTCAAGGCTAAATTCCCTTTTCTTCATGAGTTCCTCAATGGCTTTTTTCAAGAAAGCCGTGTCATTGGTGTGCAATTTGATTATTTCTTCATCCTTCAGCAGGATGTGGAGCTCCTGTCGCTTTTCGCCGGTAAAATGCTCCCTTTCCTGAATGGACATTGCCTTGATCTCTTCATAATATATTTCCAATAAAACTTCAGCAGGCATTTTCCTGAACATAATCAGTCTCTTGTCGGTAATATATATAGTTCCTGCCCGCCAACTGTTGTATATGCCTTTACTGTACCAGTGGGTACCGAACATTGAAAAAAGTATATTTTCATTTTCTCCCAGGGAAGGTCTTTCCATTTCTGCTTCTTTAGAAGCCACTGCACGCTGTGCTTCATCCCAATCCTTCATGATCCCGTATTCCAGCATCGTCTCCATCCCGGCCAAAGCCAGTTTCAGGTTGACACCAAGTAAAGGAATCCCGGCAACAGATATAATCAGGTCCGTATTCAAGAGGATGCCTTTATCAAGGATTCTATCAATCAGATCATTCAGGGTTGCCTGGGGACTCCGGTTTGGATCCATCGTGACCCCACCTTTCTGCTAGTTCGAATCGTTATGAGCTTCACTAATACCGACTTCGACAATTTTGATTTGATTTGCACCAATAAGGTCTTCGTTATTACGCATCGGTTCAAAATGAATTTTTTTGATTGCAGAAAAATTTGTACCCTTACCGTGTTTCAATGAGGCTGGTTATAAGCTAAGCTTGCTGCTCGCCCATGCATCCGGGACAGGAGATATGCACGCCGCATGAAATCCAAATCGGTACCTGCCGCCAAGGCTTTTTGCGAAAGCAAAAGAGCCAAGAGATGGGGGACATCTTTTACCTCATTATTTTATGCTTGCTGTGTATAAAATAGCATCAGTGCCATTGCTTCTTTAATTGCAGCTACCCATTCACCAGGCTTTGCAAGTGCTATATAAGCATGTTCCCGCCCACTTCCGCTGTTGAATTCCATACATAACTGTCTCACTTTTATCCCCATCAGCCAGCTTCTCTGCATCGTATTAACCTGTACTATTTTATCCAGCCTGAATTCCATTACCGTTTTATTCGCCTGGATAAATATGAGCCGTTTGTCGGTAAGAAATAAATGGCCAAGTTGCCACGTTGACCTCAACAGCAGTGTGCCTTGTGTTTTTAAGCGGATCTTTTCTCCACTGCCCAGACTTACCTCATCCATTTCTCGCCACCCCCTTTTCAGGAGTGACAAAGCTGTAAGGAGCCCATGGACCACTAAACCGCACAGCTATACCATCGATCTTATCAATTTTCTCAAGTTCGTTGCCCAGTTCCTCTACCCTATCCTTTCTTACCAGACAGGATAAATTCATCAGCATTTGCTTATTCCCACCGACTTTTTTCGCTTTTCCTATTACAATGTCATCCGTACATTTCCTGATCCTGCTAAAGAACTCCCTGAAGTACTGATCCGCCTCTTCCTCGATCTTTTGCTTCAGCAAGTCCTTCAACAGTTCTCTTTCCATGTAAGCTATTCCTTCGGGCTTTTTGTCGATCTCTTTCTTTTTCTCCAGCAGCCTTTCATCCGTTTCAATCAGTTTCGTACTCAAAATTTCCGTATCAAGGATGACCTGAACTCCAAACTCCTGTTTGCCTTTGAGCCCCGACATTTTTTCCATGAAATTCTCATAATTCTTTTCCAGCCACTCTTTTACCGTTTGCTCCGGTTCTTGTCCGTTATTTCCCTCAATGATCATATCAAAGCTCATAGGAAGCACAACTCCAAATTTCTCTGTTATGGCATCCAACACTTCCTGCTGTGTGAAAAGCCACTCCTTTACTACTGCATCGTCATCTGATTTGTACGGCTCGGCCAGGCAGTCATGGACAACGACACATATTTCTTTATAGGGGATCGTATATACTAAAGCGCCCTCAATGCCCTTGGCTTCGAGATAGATGCTTACTCCCTTGTCAGCTACTCCATAAACATACCTGGCAGGCAGGTCATGAATCATTTCATGATGCAGTGCGGTTTCCTCACGGGAATTTTCTGTAGATTCAATCCGTATAATGGAGTCTGCAACCGATTTTTGTTCAATCTCAGACGCGTCAACCAACTTTTTATCAACTTTTTTATCAACCATTTCAACTATCATTTCGGCTGCCTTTTCGGTTGCATTTTCCGGTGGCTTCTCTGGGGTCTTTTCAGCTGCCTTTTCCACTATTTTTTTAGCTGCCTTTTCATTTTCAACTACCTTTTTTTCATTTTTTTCAACTGTCTTTTTATTATCTGTACAATCCTTACTAACTGCCGACTGTTGAGAATCATCCTTTCTTAGCCTCTCATCAATCGCAGCCATGGAATTTTCGACCGCATCAAACTGCTTTTGGAAACGACCTAATTTCTGATAAAAAGAAGTTTCAGCCGGGTCCTTTGTTTTTTTCTGATTTGTTGCTGCAAGAATAGACAGTGCAGGAATAAAGAATTGCACTTTAGCATCATCCGCTTCCATACCCAGAGCAGCAAAGATTTTTCTAATATTCTCCCCGTTGATCTCCTTTCCGACTTCCTGTAGAAACATGGCCATATATACATACTCCATAACCATCCCTGCCTTTGCTCAGCAATTTATTCCATTCCATAAAGCAATTATCAAAAACCAAATGGGGCTTGATACCCAAGATTTTTTATTGTTCAACCTCTTCTTCCCATCTTTCCGGGTTAATCAGTCTATCTACAACACTATCTACGATTTCATCCAATCCATCTCTTACTCCTTTTACCGATTCAGTGATCCCCTGTTCTTCCTTTATGTCTTCAATGGCTGTATCCAGATCCATTAAGGCACTCCCTAACCTTTCAATCTCTGCTTCCGATAAAACTCCGCTTTTAATTCTTTCCCGCGCCTGATGCTTCAGCGAATCTCTGATGATTTCCACCAAAGCCATCACCAGCCCCAGTAAGCCATGTTTTAAATTATCCTCATTTATATCAAGTGCCACAAGCAATATCCTCTCTTTCCCAGGCGTAAACCTTTTGAACTGCTGGATATTTTCCAAAGGAGTTGATTATAGGAAATACATAGGTACCGGCACGTTTATTGTATTTTGTCAATTGTGATACTCAAGATCCCGTGCCGCTGTTCTACTTTTACCGTATCACTCAATTTAAGCAAAGGAGATACTTCGGAAATAATGACAAGATGATCCTCTTCATCAAAAACATCAACCATTGCCTTCTCTCCTTCACCTGTCACCGATTGGCCATCTTGGGTAAAGTCATAAAGCCACCAATTGAAAAGTACTCTCTTCCCGGTTTTTTGATCAATCCTGGACTTGCAAAATTCCAGGATTGGCCTGCCGAAGAATTTCGATGCGGTTGGATTAATGATCTCCTTAAGCCTGTATAAGGTCTCCATGTCAGTAGAAGCACCAATAAGCCCCGTCAGTTCAGCAAGCCTTACATGACCATAATAGCGCAGATGCCAGACAATTTTTCTGCTCTGTTTGTCCAGAGCATTCATGAATCGACTCAAATTGTCTTTTGAAGGTTGCTCCATCCAGGTACTCCTCCATGCCCTCTTCTACGGATATTATCTATTGAGCGGCAATTTAAAACTTTAGCTTTAAAATTTAGCTTTTAAACTTTAACTCTTTAAGCTTTGGCTTTTTTAACTTTGGCTTTTTAATTTTGACTTTTTAAGCTTTGGCTTTTAAAGCTTTAGCATTTAAAACTTTAGCTTTTAAAGCTTTATCCTTTCTGCGGAATAGGGACAGCTATTCTTTGCATCGCCTGCATTTCTTTCTCTTTCATTTTCATTTCAGCTTTGGCGCTGATCCAGCCACACCACGGGCAGCACTCATTCAACAACTCCTCTTTACCCACTTCCTTACCGCACTGAGGACATGTTTCAACGCCAGCCTGTGCTTCCTTCCAGGCTGCAGTTTGGTAATTGGTGCCCGATGGAAATTCAAGGCCATATTTCGCTGCAGTTGCAAAAGACGCAAGCGCGGCTCTTACCTTAACGCCGAGCAGTTCAACTCCAGCTACGGACACAGTTATATCTGCATTAATTACCAGTCCCTTATCCAGAAGCCTGTCAATAACATCTACCAATGATGATTTATCATCTTTATCCCTGGTTGCTTCAATCATTTTAAATCCTCCCTTTTAATTGACTCAGACATATCGAAACGCACCATTCCGGTTCACTTCAATGGCAATAAAAGCCTGATTAAAGACCTTTCGGCATTTTCTTTTTCTTCGTCCTTTACAAATGTATATGGAGGCCATGGCCCGGTTATTTCAAAAGAAACCCCCTCCGGCTCAAGGTTATCTGACAATTCGTTCAATTGTTGGTTGAAACTTTGAAGCTTTGTTTTTTTAATTAAATAGGAGGCTTTAAAAACAATCGGTGTTTGCGTCTGTTGGTGTTTTGGAGGCTCCGGTTTTGAAAATGCTTCACATTCGCTGACAGCCCTGAGTGCCTTTGCAATATATACAATAACTGCTTCATAACGTTTATCCGTTCGTTCATGAATCAAGTTGTCTATTTTGCGTTTCATGAGATATTTACTCGTTTCTGACATGAACGAAAGCATTTCCCTCCTCTCCCGTATTTCCGGAGTATTGTCAGTAACAAACTGTTTCAGTTTTTCAAAATCCAGATAGGCTTTAACATTCCATTCTTCGTGTCCTTTCAGCCTCTGGAATGCTCTTGCATATTCATGGTAGTTGTCTGCGAGAAAAGCCTTCAGGCCTTCTTTGCTGCTCACAATTGAACAAAACTTTGCCGGCAGAAGATCATTCTCTTTCATTAATTGCTCCACAATTTTCTCATGCGCCCTTGCCTTTTCCTCTATCCAACCCATGTCAACTTCATTGCCGGCAGAAGCTGTATGTAATTTGAACTTATCAAGTTCCACCTCACTCACTACAGCGGCAAGCTCGCGATATTGTACCGGGAAAAGGCTACCGGCTCCGTCTATCCCCTTTTGATCCATATTTATTACTGCGCCTTCCTGCATTACACAATATATATAGAACCCTGTTTTATTTTCCTCGGGTTCCTCCGGTTTTTTAGTTTTATCCTTACAATATTCCATCATTCCCACCTTTTCATATGAGCTTTGTCTTATCCTCATTCCTGCATTATGTATACGAAATATGAATTCTTCCATATTATTAATTAAACTGCCGGTATCTTCAACTGACCTCACCTCTGGGATATTTCCTTTAAGACTGCAGGTATTTTTATTCTGGATTGCCAAGCTCTATCTTCACTTTTAAATATATTAAAAGCTAAAGATGTGTATTCCATTTATCGCAATATTTTAAGAATCGTCTCACGGTACCATTTTTCAAATTCAGTGAAACTAGCTTATGACCAAGGTTGTCCTGCTTTCAGATGTACGTTTTGGCATTCATCTTAACGTTAAGTCTGGCGCTCGGGCTGGTGCTCAGTTCACCCTTGATATAAATAACTCCTCCTTGACTTTTATTATCGCTAATCTTTGTCAAGCAGGAGTCGCTTTAACTTTCATCTATAAAATTTGTGATATTCTCTGATTGAGACAGTAAGTTGGTCATCACTGCATCATCAGTACATCTTTGTAATCCCACTGATTTCCAGATCCTGATCTATACTGATCTTATTAAGAACATCCTGGCAAATGCTTATTGTTGTTGCTGTTGCAGAATTACCAGAATCACTCCTAACCACATCATCCACATCTATGGACCATGAGAAGTTTTTCAGTACCACATACGGTTGAAGCGTAGGATCATGCAATTGATAGGATGTTATCTGATTGTCAAATTCAGATAGAGGGATATCTGCTATGTACAGGAAATTGCCATCGGAAATTTGAAGTGTTTCTCTTGGGTGATCATTATCCTTATGCTGCGGTATTGTCAAGTCGACTGATGTATAGCACTTTGTGCCGATATCATCCGGCAGTACAATCAGGCTCGGTGCTGCCATGTCCTGATATTTTACCAGCAGGAAAACTTTAAAAATGATTTTGATCCTTGATTTGGTATTTGTTATGATAACACTTGATGGCGTTTCGGTTAGGCTCATGATGACCTCTGTTATTCCCTGTATCGGATTATCATCATTTTCTCCCGCATTGTTCATAAATAGCTTTAGCGCTTCCTTCACACCCGTATGTGTACCGGTAATAGGATCGAATTTTTCCTGGAACAGCACCTGGCATTCAGGTATATAGTATTTTGCAAGTATTCTCTTTACAAAAATACCTACTTTTTCTGAAGTCTCTTCCTGTTTGGCAAACGATTTTTCGTCACTCATCCTGTTTGATCTCCTTTCATAAGAATTTATAACGCATCGGTTCAAAGAAAATGTTTCGGTTGCAGAAATATTTTCTTACCGCTGCTGCGTTTCAACGAGGCGGGAGACATGCTCACCGCCTGAAAACCAAATCGGTACCCGCCACCCAGGCTTTTTGCAAAGCAAAAGAGGTATGAGGTGGGGGACATCTGTAACCTCGTTATAAATTATATAGCGTTATACAAGTATTTTTCAGTGAAATAGTTGCTTCTACTCATGTATGAAGCTATATTCAGGAAGTACTGCTCCTCCCTTTCGCTACAACTATATTAATATATGCATCTCTAAAAGAATTGTTATTGTTTTGAATTTGTATCCTCATATATTCTCTCTGTTTTCAAACTTTGAACAGTGTTTTCCAATAGAACTATCAATTTATTCTTTTGTACAATTTCTTCATTGAGTCTTTGGCTCACCTCCATCATTTTACTCATATACTGTGATATATACGCTGAAAGCCTGGATAAAACATTCAGGTCAGGATATGGAGTAATATCATCGAACAAACTATTTGCAGCAAGAGCATTCGGATTTGTTGATTTTTCATTCGTTGATTTTACATTCGTTGATTTTACTTGAATGCTTTTTACATCAGCGAGTCTTACAGTTTCAGTTTCTGTAATCAGGCATTCAAAATCCACCAGTACTGTAATTGCAAGCTTTGTCATAAATGAATCAATATTGGTGACATAACGCACATCTCTTACCAGACATTGGCATCGCAAATTGTCGAAATACTCGAAAGAATTTGAAAATCTCCATTTCTCAATGCATATGGTTTTTTTGACCTTTTCCGTATTCATATCGAATAATTTGATACTTTCTTCCATATTGCAATACTCATACACAAATACAAGATCAAACAGAATCGTAATTACTGCTTTGTTTGCCATAAGCGCAGCCTTTGTATTCAAGTTTCTGGCTTCACAATATGCTATGTCTTTAAAATAAAAATCATCTCCCAAAAGGTTGGAATGTTCCTTATCATAGAGTATTTCATTATCAACAGAAACTCTGGCCTTAATAACCTCTGAAATAATTGAATAATCCTCATCGTAAGGTGTTCTATCCATAATATCACCTGCATTATTTCCAATCTGTTGAAGTTTATAAGTATCCATCATTAATGTATATGCAACAGTAAAACAACTCATTAATAAACAGAACAAATATCTGACTGTTTACAGCGAAAATTATTTCCCATAATTTATTCATTATGTTAATCACATCTGTTTTGCAAATTCATATACTGTTTGTAGAAGCAGTCTTAAAAAGTTGAAAGGATGTGAATATTATGGCAATCAAGCATTCTATTGAATCTTCAAGTTTGGCCGAAGTGTTGGATCGAATCCTTGAAAAAGGTATCGTTATTGACCTTTTCCTCAGGGTTTCTTTATTAGGTATCGAACTACTTGCTATTGATTCAAGAATAGTTATCGCAGGTGTTGAAACATGGTTAGTCTATGCTGCTGCTGTTGGATTGACAGAAAAGCATCACCCCAGGGAGGAATAGAAACACTACCTAAATGCACTATTTGAACGAGTTTACCTTGTCTGTTTTCCATATCTTTTATTTTTAATAAGGCTAAACGCCTTATTTTTTTACAGCTAAATATACTGAAGAAATTTCTTCTTCATAATTCAATAATTTCTGTAACTTATATTATTTTGATCCCAAATAGAAAGATCATCAGAAATATGTATTTTTCACAGATGATCTTTCTATTTGAAAACCTTTACTTTTTATAGTGCTTTACTATTCCCTGTGATATTCTGTTAAGCCGACAGCCCGTGCGTAACACAACCAGGTTTCAACGCCTGCAATGACAATTCTACCGTCAATAGCCAGTAATTCGATACCGACAAGAGATACCCGAAGAAAAATGTCTATGACGATTCCTTTCTCAAGTATTCTATCAAGCACTTCCGCAAGGCTTGAAGATTCGACCGAATGTTTTATAGCCACGTAACTACCCCCTCTTATAATGCTATTGTCGAAGAGTCTACCCTTCACTAGCTATAATATGTAGGGAGCAATTTTGGGTGCTTGGTTCATGAAGAAATTTTTATCCGGGAAATTTATAGATAGAGCATTGGCCTGTTAACTCAATTTAACAACTCAAATTTTCTTTGCAGTTCCTCCAATTGCTTATTTACATGTACACTCCATCCTGGAATCAGGCAAGCTCCTGTTGGAACATTTGTATTTTTTCTTTCAGTTTCCTGTTCTCCTCTTCAAGATCCTTCTGGCTGTTTTTCATCGCATCGGCAGACAGGTACGGATCACTTTTCCACCAGTTGATACCCATTTCCATCGCCTTGTCCACAGAGGCCACCACCAGTCTGATTTTTATGGTTAACAACTCAACATCGGCAAGACTGATTGATATATCCCCCGCAATAACAATTCCCTTGTCAAGGATCTTTTCAAGGATCTCTCCAAGAGTTGAGCCTTCTGTTGCTTTTTGTACCGCCATTCTGATTCCCCCTCACATCAAATCACCTAAAGGACTTAAATTAAATCCTGATCTTCCAGGCTAAAAACTTCTTTAAGTCCTGCATTTTTTCTTCAAGCTTCATAAAAAAAATATTGTACATATTGCTTTTTATCACGTATCGGTTCAAAGTGTTTCGTTTGTAGAAATGTTTTATTACCGGGGTGCAAACTCAGCTCGCTGCTCGCCGACGAAGCCGGGCGGGAGAATTGCTCACCGCCTGAAAACCAAATGGATACCCGCTATCCAGGCTTTTTGCAAAAGCAAAAAGAAGCAAGAGGTGGGGAAATCTTTAACCCCACTATATTAGATAAACAGGCTTTAGCAGTCCTGAAAGCTTTCTTTTTTTATAAGAATGTTGCATTTTAACATTATTAAAGTTCTTCTCCCGATAATCCGTATTAATATAGCTCTATAGAGCAGAAAACCTGTCTATAAAAACTTTGATCCCATTTTTACTAATCGAGTTTTCCATTATTTCAACGGTATCGATATCTTTTTCTCGTCTTACTCGTCTTTCTTGTCTTTCTTGTCATTCTTGTCTTTCTTGTCTTTCTTGTCTTTCTTGTCTTTCTCGTCTTTCTCGTCTTACTCGTCTTGCTCGTCTTGCTTGTCTTTCTTGTCCTCCCCTTCTTCCATTTCGTCCCCGTCTTCCCCGTCTTCGTCGTCTTCGCCCTCGTCTTCCCCGTCTTCCTCGTCTTCGTCCTCTTCGTCCTCTTCGTCCTCTCCTGCTTCTTCCCTTTGTTTTCTTATGTTGTATTCTCTTGCTTCTCTCAACTGTTTTAGCAGCTTTTGTTCCAATCTATCGTAATCTTCTTCTCCAATTTCATTCAATTCATATAAAACATTCAGTTCCATAATCTTTCGTTTAATTTCCTGTTCATCAAACAGTTCATTTAGTGCGTATTCCGTAATCGTTTCGAGTAGATTATAAATAGTGTTTATAAAAAACATCATCTCACCAACCTTTGAATCAAGTATTTGGTGCGCTGGATGTGAAGTTATATGGTGGCCAGGGCCCTGAGTAACTAAAGTCCAAGCGGTCTTCAAATTTTTTCATTTTAGCTCCGACCTGGCTGTCAAACTCCTCTTCTTTGCTGTTTTGTATTAAAAACGATGCGTTTAAAACCATTAATGGATTCACGGTGTCGTTCAGCTTTGCTTCTACCGCATATTTTGCAAGATGTTCAAAAATAGCATCGGAATAATACTGTCTGCGTCGGCTTACCTGTGTCTCCACCATTTTACCGAGGTCAATCTTTGAGTAATAATTCTCTGCATCGGGTTTTTGCAGCAGCATATCTCTTAATTCCTTTATCTCTTTTGTTTCAATTTCCTCAGAAAAAACCGGTTTTTTCCAAAAGACCCTCAGTCCTACTTCCATTTTATCTCTGACTTTCTCGAGATTATCTTTTAGATACCCATATGTTTTAGTTATAAAAGTATTAATATCTTCCTTGCACTTGAAAACATTTCCAAAACTGCAGGGAACCAGATTGTAATATTTCAACAACTGCTGAATGATTTTTTCATGCGCAAGAGCATTTTCCCTGCTGGGCTCCAGAATAGTGAAAGGCACATCGCTGATCGCGGCAGTAATCCCTTCATAGTTGATGAAATAGACATCTCCGTGTCCTCCCACACCTTTCAGATCAAAGGTCTTATCCACCCTTCCCTCAATAAAACAGTAAACGTATTCACCATGCTTCATGAGAAATACCCCCTTTATGTCGTGCTTAACATTTGTCAAAAAAATCCCGGAAAATTTTTGCTTCATTTTACGATTGAGCTGAGATCTTGCTTGCTTGTTTTTAAAAAGTTGAAATCCCCTCTGTCGCCATAATCCTCCATAAAATTACGAACAGCTTTTAAAGCTGCCTTTCTGCAAACGCCGCGAATTCCAGCAACACTATATCCTTCTGGAAGCAGGGCGAGTTCTTCCAGATTAATCTCAGCATCAATCTTCCGGTTTTTAAGGTGCAGTTTGAAAATCTCTTTTCTGGTCATAGCATCAGGTAACTTGAATTCCATCTCTCAGTAAAGCTTTATCTATAGCTTCAATCTCATCAATAGGAATTTAACTGTGTGAATCAATATCGTCTACAGCCAGCCGGATAGGTCTTCACTTTTAATCTCCACTTTTTCCCCCGTCATCAGCTTTTAATATCAATTTGAATATTCCATTGTTTTCCGAAATACTGATTCCATCCCTTAAGACTGCAAAATCGCCAAGATCGATATTCTTTTGATAGGAGACATCCTTCCCTTCAGCATGAATTACCAGGGAATGTTCTTCTACTGCAAACTGAAGGGAATCTTTATCAACACCCGGTAATTCCAGTATGATAACCATCTGATCTTTTTCATTGAAAATTTCTGCTTGAGGGGTATCTTGAGTCCGGCGAGAAGAAAGCCCTATTCCTTCTTCCTTATCCAGACCCAGCTTAACGGAAAAATCATATTTTCCCTTCAATGCATCGCCGTTTTTCCCTTTGAACAGGTCACCAGAATAAGATTTTTTAAATGAATCCTTATCGGCAATATTAATTGCACTGCCAACCAGTTTGCCAACCCCCCTGATGATGTCACCTATACCGGATAAAGCACTATCGTCACGGTTTTCGCCCATATTCTCACCTCATGTTTAATATTCTATGGTAACATGTCTTTTCTTTGGTGCCGGAGGCTCTATATCATTTTGTATAATATTCTTTGACTCCTGAAGCAACGAATTGATGGTTTCAATTTCTTTACGTACATCCTCAATCCTGTTTTCCAAATTCGTGATCTTCGTTACTGCCATCTTCTTCTCATGTTCCAGTCGAGTCAGTTCATTGGACAACAGAAACGCCTTCATATAATTGTCTTTGCTTCCACCATATGTGGAAGGTCTTGAATAAACAGCTCTATTGGATTTATACGGCATAAACCCCCCCCCCTTATACCATTCTTGGAATCACATTGCGAATGATTTGTTCGACAGAAGCAGGTGATGTCTGTATTTTTGATTGTACAGGCATGGAGGAATCCACACTGTCAACATTCCCCCTGCCGCCCAGTATATCTTCACATACCCGCAGGAACATCTCATGATCTGCAAGAATAGGAATGTTCAGAAGATTGACAACTTTTCCTATCATGATGGCTGCGCGTACAGAAATGTTATTATTGACCTTTTTCCTGTAATTTCTGACAATATCCACTATCTTCTTCATATCTTCGATATTCAGTCCACTTTGTGAAGCCGCAATTTTTATTTCCGTATCTCTGTCCCAGTGATCCAGATTGATAGTTATCATCCTGTCCAGGAGCGCCTCCTGGGTATTATATACCCCTGCATATTTCTCCGGGTTACTTGTGAAAATCGCTTTAAAATTAGGATGTACTTTGACATAAGACTCCCCTGCCCTATTTATTGGCAGTTCAAGAATTTTTTCTTCCAGAACGGAAAGAAGAACATTATTCGTTTCAGGTGTGGACCTGCTGAATTCATCATAAATAAGTATATAGCCATCTTTGCAGGCGGTGATCAATCTTCCGTCAATCCACTGCTGCTCGGCTGTTTCGTCTGTCTTTACAACAGAATGTATGTAATTGTCGATTACAACTTTTTTCCGGTATCCGAATTGACCCCCAACAAAATCGGTTGAACGAATCTCATCGCTTCCAAAGATTACAATTGTAGGTTGGTTAAAAATATGAGCCAGGTGCATGGCAAGCGTTGTCTTTCCTGTTCCGGCCGGTCCTTTTAAGTGCACTGGAAATCCCGCATTCAGATAGGCCACTGCCCTGGTAATCATCTCTTTGATTTTTTCGGATTCAACAAAACTCTGTTTTGGTTTAAAGTCGACAATAGTGATTTCTTCCATTATTTATGCCCCTCTCTATTCATCGATTTTTCCTCTTTCACGGATACGTGTCCTGGAATAGGAAAGTACATGCAGGTTGGTATCAACAAGTATTTCAAAAACATAAAGCAAATCGCTTCTTCCGCGTTTTATCGTATAATCCTCGTCCATAAGCACTTCTGCAGTTACCATCCATCCTTTTTCGACAGGTATGGCTGAAATGACATCCGAATCCTTGCCAAAAAGCTCAAAAATGAATTCTTTGACTGTCTGAGTCAAATTCTTAATACTCATTGTTCTCCCTCCCTGCTGCAGTTGCTAAAGCACTACTTCTTAAAGTCTGACCCATGGCATCTGCATAAATAAGATACTTCTCAATACTTGCCACAACAATTCTGGCTTCAATTGTAACAAGCTCTATTCCAACCAGTGATATACGAGCCCAAATGTCTATTACCAGTCCCTTATCAAGTATCCGATCCAAGACTTCTGCAAGGCTCGAAGATTGTACTGATTTTCCAACCGCCATTCGTTACACTCCTTTAATTAGCAATCATTAATAGATATGTACAGAACGGTGGAATTATAACTGTATATGCATTTGCATGCCATAAATAAAACCCTGCCGAATATAATATACCGGGAGGTAAATAACCATGTTTGATGTGAACAGAAAAACATATATTATGGAGGAAACATGCGGACGCATAATCAAAATAGCTTCCAACCAGAATATGGAGATTAAAGTAAGTACTTTAAGCAAGAATAAACTCTGGTTTGAACCGCCTCGTTTTAATCTGGAATGCATAGAAAGCTGCTGGACAAACGAATCACTGATATGCAGGGATGTCCGGCCCCTTTTCGGAGCATGTATTGATCACAGGGATACAATCCATATCCTCTGTCAGAATAATAAAGGGATAAACTACATACGTTTGAACAATAACATGGAGATGTATTCCACTCTTGTCAACAGTGAATACAGTACTGCATCTCAGGATAGGTATCCGGAAGTTTTCACAGCCGGCGGCAAAATTGTACTTCTATATCTCAACGGTTATCCCAATCAACCTCAAATTGTCCTTCAGGCATTGGATCCTGATGGAAGCGCCTCACCTCCCATCCTTCTGGATAGCAGTACCTATGAAAAGCTCCCCTATACCGTTGCAGTTGATCCGGTAAAAAGTCCCTATTTGTTTTATAAAAAAAAGAGGGGCTCAGAATATGCTCTTGGATATATAAAATATATGAAAGGCACTGATTCATGGACTGATTTTTGCGAATTATGCAGTTGCACTTCGGAAAGTGATATTCTCTCTGCTGCTGTTGATTCCCATGGCAATATATACCTGCTATGGCAAATGAGATCACGACAGGCGGCAGAGTTGAACTGCACAGTTAAGGCCTCTGATGCTAAAAATCCCCGGACTGTAAAAATTGCTGGAAGTTCCAGTCATTTATTCCACAACTCCTCTATTCTGACAATTGGGAATCACATCCTTATATACTGGGTAAAGAATAACCGCATATCCTACCGCATATCCTCCGACAGCGGACACCTGTGGGAAAGTCAGATGATGTATGAGTTTCACGGTTCAGCACCTTTATGCTGCATTTCCTACAAATCAAATGTCGGCGATAGATATGGGGATAGCTGCATTAACCCCTTGCCCGGCAAGATTTCAAAAGGTTTAAGACTTGCTTTCCTGAATGATTTAAGTGCAATTCCGGAAAATATGGCTATTGAAGAAATCCGGCTGATTATTTGTCAATTGATCAAACAACAGTCACTTCATATGAGGTTGCTAAAACAACAGTCAACTGCCATAGATGCATTAAGACAATCTATTTATACTTTTGACAGGAAAATCGACCAAGTATGTGGAGAGTTAAATGGTTTTAAGGAAAATTACCTTGCTGAAACAGAAAAGAAGAAGACCCGCGCAAGGAAAAATCCGGCAGTTACTTCTGCTGAAAATGATCCAAATACCTCTTTAATGCCAGGCACAGGTTTTGCAAATGTCACAGGGGAATACTTGAAAAGCTTGAGAAAGAAGTGAAGCTTATAAAAATGCTGAGGGCATTAAATTCCTCAGCATTTTTACAATTGCCACGTTATTCTATAAAAGACAGAAGGAAAAACATCAAATAACAAATGAGAAACGGATTATCAGCAAGCAGGTCCTGTGACAACAACATTGTAGTCCTTCTTGATGGTCGCTAATACTTTGAAATCCAGTTCTACAACCGCCTTGATGAATGCATTGCAGTCAATGTTTTTAAATTTTATGTCAATACAGTCGACATTTTCAACCAACAGGCAGGGAATTGCTTTTTCAAAGTCAATCATCCCATGGTCGTCATGCTTTTCAGTAAGCGGGAATGGAATACATTTCGTAAATACAACAGTTTTTATCACAGTATGCTCAAAGCCGCAGTCTGTAATATAATCAATAATCAGTTTGTAGACAATACTTACGATCCAGCCGCCTTTTTCACAGTTGAAGTAAATATCTTTATCAACTACCTCTACACAGCACTTCTCAATACATTTGATATTCCGCCATATCTTGATTTCCGTATCTTGTATTTCTTTAAACCGTTCACAGAAAATAAGTGTATCAATAAGTGCATTTACTGATTTCTCTGGTGGCTTGTGTTCATGTTGCGGCTTGTTCTCATACGGTGGCTTGTTTTCATGTGGTGGCTTGTTTTCATGTGGTGGCTTGTTTTCATACGGTGGTTTGTTCTCATACGGTGGCTTGTTCTCATACGGTGGCTTGTTTTCATATGGTGGCTTGTTTTCATGTGGAACCATAGGCTCCTTATTGGCTGGCATCTCTGCATTACTATACTTTTTTTCCTCATCATGATAATTCATTTATCAATACGCCCCCTTTATATTTACATAATATATTTTGATAGTATATGTTTATGACTAATAAGCCACAAATGTTACACTTCCAATTAAGTTTACATAAACCGTGAAGAATTGAGGTACTCCTCAATCCAATAGAATACTGTGAACACTTTCAACTTTGTGATATATACTGGAACAAGGGGGTAAATCATCATGTACAATATAGCTGGAAGGCACTACCTATTGAAAAAGTCAACCGGACATTACTTTAATATATACTATAAGCTAAATACAGGATTATGCTGCAGCGAGTTGACGGTCGGCAATTCATGGACGCCTCCGGAAATTATTCTGAAGGATGCCCTTCCCGGCTTCAGCGCATGTCTGGATACCTCGGATCATATTCACCTGCTCTGTCAGGACGAAAAAAACAATCTCATGTATATCCGCTATAAAGACGGGTCATGGTTCCGTAAACCGATATCAGGGAACAAAAATGAAAAGTACCCTTCTATTTGCTCTCTAGGTAAAAAAATATATCTTTTTTACGTTGCAGAAACTTCTGAAAAAAACAGTCTGGTTTGTCAAACCTATTGTGAAGACTATTTGACTTCTTCAAAATCAATAGATTCCGTAAGAAAAAGTTCAATGCCATATATACTCCTAAAGGATAAAGATGGAACTATCTTCATATTTTACATCGCCTCAACAGAAAATGTACTAAGCTTTAAAACGTTGGATAGCAATACGGAGAACTGGAGTAATCCTCTCAAAATCAGCCTTGGCATGGATCTTTCGAAAGTTCGGATACTATCTGTTTCCAGGGATCAGGCCGGTGATTTTCATTTGAGTCTGCATAGAACAAGTGCACCAAAATATGAGTTAATATATCTTAGGATTCCCGCCGGTCAAAAAATGTCGTGCAATGAAGCCGTATTAGCTTCTTCCCCTTATCACTTTCTCAACTCCTCCCTCCTTGTTTTACCCCAAAAAATAATCATTTATTGGGTACGAGGAGATCATATCATTTATTGCATGTCTGTTGACAATGGCATCACCTGGAGTAAACCGGAGAAATTGGGTTCTTTCGACATGGAGTTGTTTTATTGTACCAGATATTGTCCAAATGATTCCAAAGATCCTATGGGAACTATGAATGCCGACATACCGGCAATGTTCTCGGATGGATACCGGCCGGCCTTTATGAATGAATTCAGGGAAAAGGAAATGGAAGATTTAGAGTCAGCTGTTTTGAGCACGATGAAAATTATTGCCAACATTGAAGAAATTCATGGATCCGTAAATAAAACAGATACGGTAATTAAAAAAATCGAGGAAAAAATGCAGCGATTTACTTCAGATTATAACAAATTCATCCTTCAGCAACTTCAGATTGACAGGGATATTCTTACATTGAAGTCCAAAATAGAATTGCTGAAGGCCACATGACCTTTAATCAGGCATTGTAATTTCTATTGAATTACGTTAGAATAATTTGATACTGATATCTGTTGCCTCAATGTGAAGCTGAATTCCGATGCCTTCAACGGCACAGTAATCCTCAAAAAGACGGATACCCATGCCTTGGTAATTCAGTTGGTATATCCGATGAATAAATAATGAATAAGCTCCCTGCTGGAAGGTGTCGGTTTTGAACAATAATGAACGTATTTCAGGAAATGATCTTAAAAAAAGTTTGATGCTTGTAACTTTAGCCGCCTCTATCGGACTGCCTTTTTTTTCTGTAATAAACGGTCCGGCCTTGACCGGCTTCACCAGAGCACTCGGCGCAAACGATTTCGTTTATTCCGTCATCATGGCAATGCCTGTCATAGGAGCAATCATACAGGTTTTTTTCTCCTATATGATGATCAATTCAGGAAAGCGGAGGCGGCTTTTTCTTGTCGCGGGCTTTATTCACAGGCCTATGTGGTTTGTCATCGCATTTATTCCATTTGTATTGAACCCTGATAAGACGAAAGCAGGTATTGTCGTCATTACATTGTTGATTGCCATTTCTTCCATTGCGAACTCCATAATTGGGCTTGCTTTCAATTCCTGGATGGGAGATCTTGTGCCGGTCGAAATAAAAGGCAGATTCTTTGGAAGAAGAACAATGATCTATACCATAACAGGCGGTACCGCAGCTCTTTTATGCGGACTGCTCCTGGATAAGATACATGGCTACTCCGGATATGCCATAGTTTTTGTATTTGCAGCATTACTTGGGACAGCTGATATCATCATATTCTTTTGGATAAAACATCCTCCCATGTCTGCGCAAAAAGAAAGGCAGCCTTTTCTGAAGCTGTTCACCGAACCGTTCAAAGATAGGAACTATTTCAGATATATGATTTTTGTTGCATTCTGGTATTTTTCGGTGAATATCGCCGGTCCGTTTTTCAATGTTTTCATGATTGAAGAACTTAAAATGAGCTTCCTGATCATCTCTTTATTTACTCAGGTTGCCGCCAATGTCACTACAATCTTCTTCATCAGAGTATGGGGCAAACTGGCTGATAAATACGGAAGCAAACCTGTCATGTTCCTTTGCTGTATTTCCATCGTCATTTTGCCGGTAATCTGGCTTTTAGTCACACCCCACTCCACATGGATCGTATTGCTGATCAACCTCATGACCGGTATCTTCTGGCCGGGGTTTGAGATGACCGCCCTGAATCAATCCATTTGGCTGGCCCCTGAGAAGAACCGTTCCATATACCTGGCAAATTATACGCTGGTCGTCATTCTGATAGGAACAGCAGCCGCATACCTCTGCGGCGGAGCATTCATGCAGTTAACAAGAACAGCCATTCCAGCCGGGGGGGTCCCTGTTTTCGCAGGAATCAAAATGGGGAGCTATCAATTCCTATTTCTGATTTCATCTTTTATCAGGATGCTGGTACTGGTATTTATATTCCGCAGATATATGGAAAAGGATTCATCAGAACCTATACAGTTACTACGGGATTTAAAAGCATCCTTTTTCGGTATAATAAATATGCAAAAATGAATGGATGAAGGAGATTTTGTATGCCAAAAGCATTTCTCGCCAAAGGTAAAGAAAAAAGGGTCGAGTACGGACATCCATGGATATACAG
>JAEWQC010000164.1 GCA_023399355.1 Bacillota bacterium
CCGCATATCCGTAATCTTCAAGTCCGACGGAGAAGAATCTGTACGGATGTTCTCCAATAGATTCGTCATAGTTCAACAACTCCTTCAAAGCTCCTATTCTTTAACCGCACCTGCAACGAGGCTTGCAATAAAGTACTTCTGCAATATTACATATATGATCAAGACTGGCAGACAGGCTGCGAAGCAGGCCGCCATCAAGTCATTGTACTGGATACGGTAAAATCCGTTCAACTGCCCGATTCCAACCGAAAGTGTCTTAAATCTTTCGGTATTGATCAAAACGGATGCAAACATAAATTCATTCCAGGTTTGTATAAATGAATAAATCGCAGTTGCAGCAATTCCAGGCGCAGCAAGCGGACACACAATACGCAGCAAAATCTTCAGGCGACTATAGCCATCAATAGTCGCAGATTCATCCAAACTTATTGGAATGCTTTCCATATATCCTTTCATCATCCAGGTACAAAATGGGATTGTATGAGAGATATACACTAAAATCATCCCAAGATAGCTATCATTTATACCTGCCATTTTTAAAAGTTTGTAAAATGGGATCAGCAGCATGATAGACGGGAACATCTGTGTTACCAGAAGAAAAGTCAGAAATGAGGACCTTCCCGGGAAATGAAAACGAGAGATTCCATAACCGGCCAGCACGGCAAATGAAATAGCGAATATAACTGTAACAAAAGTAATTAAAATCGTGCTTTTATAATAATCGGCAAAGGGATAATCCCTGAAAATACGAAAATAGGCATCTAGTGTGAGCTTTTTGGGAATCCAGGAAATACGGCCCGACATGATCTCGGGAGTATCCTTTAAAGATGTCGACAGCATCCACAAGACAGGGAGCAGAACCGAAAAGCTGCCCAGTGCCAAAAAAAAGTATTTGACTGATAAGTTCCACCATTTAACCCGCTTTTTCATTAAGAATCCTCCTTTGAATCAAACTGATGATCATGCAGATGAGGAAGATCAATACGCTACGTGCTGCGGCTTCACCGTATTTGAAATATTCAAAGGCAGTTTTATAGATATCGATGCTCACCAGATTGGTTGCATTTTCAGGGCCACCCGCCGTGGTCATCCACACCAAAGTGAAATGCTTGAACCACCAGAGTGTGTCAAGAACCAGCGCAGAAAGCATTACGGGTTTGAGAGATGGAAGAACGATCCTGAGAATGGACTGAATATGATTGGCTCCGTCTATCTTCGCCGCCTCCAGAATATCGTTTGAAATCGTCTGCAAACCGGCGGTAATCAAAAGCATAATGAGAGGGAACCCCTTCCAGACAGATATAAATACTACTATGGGAAAAGCGGTTTTAGGATTGCTAAGCCACGCGACAGGCTCATTGATCAACCCCCATTCCAGCAAATAGTTGTTGAATAGTCCATAAACCGGGTTGAATATCCACTTCCAGATTAAGCCGACACTTACTTCCGGAATAACCCAGGGCAAAACAAGAATCACGCGGAAAATTGTACGGCCCGGAAACGGATTGTTTAGCAGTCCGGCGAAAAGACCGCCTACTAGAAAATGGCCGAGAACCACTAAAAAACAGAATTCGAGGGTGGTTAACAAAGTTCCGTAGAAATCCGGCTGTGTGAGAAGTTCTATATAATACCGCAAGCCGACAAAGATATTGCGGTTCACCAGGTTTGTATTAAAAAAGCTGACATAAAATCCATTCAGCAGCGGATAGATTATCAGCAAAACCAGGGAAAGAAATGAGGGGAGGATAAATGCTATGCCTGTGATTTTATTTTTTTGCTCAATTGATAGGGGTTTGGCTAAATGTTCTTTATTCATGTCTTGTACCCTCTCTCGGACAAATAAAGAGCGCCGGGGATGCCGTTACGGTATCTCCGGCAACTCTTCTCGGATGATTGTTTTTATTCGTAGGATGCAATCAATTCTTCCATTTGTTTACGTGCTTTTTCAGAAGCGGTATTAATATCGGACGAACCGGTTATCAACGCCTGATAAACACTGCCGATGATCTCATAACACTTTGCGGTTCCCAGGAACTGCGGCCATGAATAAGAGATTTTCAGCGCATCCGTAAAGCTGTCTGGAAGAGCAAAACGCTATGAAGTGGACCACCGTTTCTTACCGTGTTCCCACCCGTACGGAGTATCTCGACAATCCGATTCTCCACAAACGTCCTTATGCTTGCTGCCGTTGTAAATGGAATAGCCAAGGCTTCGGGGAGTGGTAGCGTGCTGCGTGCCGGCAGGGATGTCGCAGCTGGCAAGCTTGCCCTTCAAATCCGGGTTCTGAGTATAAATCGTACCGAGCGCATTGGAGCCTGTAATCATCATAGCCGCTTTGCCCGCAACCAGAAGGTTGGCAGCTTCGCTATAGCTGGTCTCGATAGAGCCGGGTTGCGCAATATTGTACTTTATATCAAAATCCGCATAGGTCTGACACGCCTTTTTAAATGCGTCATTACCCACCTCTGTCTTCCACTTTCCGTCTTCAAAATAAAGCTCACGACAACCGAAACTGCGCAGTATGGGTAAAAAGCGGGTGCCGGCGGACGAATCCTTGGTGGCGATCAATGCAAAACCATAACGGTCGATCTTTCCGTCGCCGTCCGTATCATTGGTCAGGGCCTGGCCGCATTTGATCAGGTCGTCCCAGGTCTTGGGTGCGGAAAGGCCTTTTTCTTTAAACCAGTCCGAGCGATACAGCAGCGCTGCCGGCATGGACTGTATCGGCATGAATAAAAGCTTGCCATCATATGTAGCTTCCGCCAGTATATGGGGTTCAAAGCCATCCAGATATTCCTTGTCGAACATCGAATTCAAGTCTTCGCTCAGATTCAAATCCACCGTCGTAGGAAGGTTGTTGTATGAGTTTTGGAAGATGTCGACCATGTCGCCTGCCGTACCCATGGCGGTGAGCTTTGTCAAATATTCGTTTGATTTCACGCTGATATACTCAAAGGTAACATTGGGATGAAGTTTTGTATAATCGTCAGAAATGGATTTTTCCAGTGGTCCTTCCGGATTTTCCGACTGCAGGGATGAAAGAATCCTGATGTTTACCGGCTCATTACTCGTTGTCGAAGTTGGCACGGCCGTGGTAATTGCAGGCGTTGAGCCTTCAGGGGCAGTTTCGTTATTGGAATTTGAACATGCGGTTATAGAAATACACATTGCCATAGCTAGAATACCGGAAAAAAATCTTTTTATATAATTCATAACAATCCTCCTCGTATAATAGTTTCAGTGTCGAAGTTCTATGATTCAATTAACCTCTAACCCTTAATTTAGTGACTTTATATTATTCTATATACTTACAGAGAATTTCATATTGACTTTAAAGAGGCCACTGCAAACTTCAGCAGTAGATTTGTACTAAATGAATGCCCCCTTTCAACCTTCAAGCCTCGTATAGGTCCGTTTTTTTCAACTCCTCATGCATCGGCGAGACATGCATAAGGTTTCCTGTTATCCTTTTCATTTTAAGTATATAGACAATTGACCATAAATGTCCAGAGCATTGTCTGCTTAATTGCTTAGAATTTCTATGCAACCGCGGATAAAGCTGTCCATATCTTTAGGAGTCCTTGAAGTTACAATGTTCCTGTCTACAACCAGAGGCCTGTCTACGAATATTGCCCCGGCATTTTTAAGATCGACGGAAATGGTAGACACACATGTCATATCCTTTCCTGAAACCACTTCTGCGGCTATAAGCAGCAAAGAGCCGTGACATATTGCCATTAACGGCTTCCCTGCATCATACATTCCTTTTGTAAAAGCTACCGCTTCAGGAAAATTTCTAAGTTCCTCCGGAGAATATCCCCCCGGTATGAGCAGACCGTCAAAATCCGAAAACTTCACATCGGGAACAAGCTTTTTGGCCTTGATTCTTTTTTCAGGCGGCAGCTTTTCAGGAGCTTTTAATGACATATGGTCCAGAATACCTTCTGTGAGATGCTCTGCCTTCACTCCAAGCACTGTAACCTCTACTCCCTGCTTTTCCAATGCAGCCACAGGATCTGAGAGTTCGGTATTGTGATAACCGTCTGTTATTATTGCTGCAATCTTCTTTCCTTTTAACATATAAATTACCTCCTCCTAAATACTTCTTGTGAAAGTGAATTAAAACGAATTACGAATTTTTTCCGGCCGGAAAAAATTTTAATGATAGGGGTATAATTTTAATAAACAAAATCTAATTCCATGTTTATATAATAGCCTCGTTCTATGCATCTGTCAATTAGTATTAAATAATGTTGTATCTGCGCCTTATTATTGTACAATAAGCACAATAATGAATAAAATATTAGGAAAAAATAAACAATCAATAATTTTAATTAATAAAATAATTGATTGTTGGAAAGATGCAGTGCACAAAAAATAAATATGCCTGATGAATCTTTATTAAGTTTCATTTATTGAATTACTAGATTGAAGGGGCCCGGTAACCAAGAATGCGTGAAATATCCATGGCAGTTGCAATGACATAATCTTTAATATGATTTATCTTCTGATAATTCATGCGGCTGGTTGGACCGGAAACACTGATTGCAGCAATGATTTTTTCCTCATAATCGTATATCGGCGCTGCAACGCAGCGTACGCCGATCTCATTTTCTTCGTCGTCGATAGAAAACCCATCGGAACGGATATGTTCCAATGTTATTAAAAGTTGCTCCTTATCAATGATGGTATTCACCGTCAGCCGGGGAAGACCACGGGAGTCAAGATATTTTTGCAGTAATTGCGGCGAATAATTCAATAAAAGCACTTTCCCGGCTGCGGTTGCATGCATGGAAGCAATCCAGCCAACTTTACGCTGGGTGGTAAGCGTATTGGAGGTCCCCTCAACAGAATCAAGATATACGATCGCCATATTTTCTTCCACTGATACATAAGCTGATTCACAGCATTTTTGAGACAAATCGAACAAGTATGGTTTACAAATATCCCGGATACTGAATTGAGAATGTATGGCATTCCCAATTCTGCAGAACTTGAGTGTAAGTTGATATTTCATAGTCTCTTCATTCTGCGTAGCGTAACCTGTGCTTACAAGAGCTGCCAAAAACCGTGAAACGGTGCTCTGCGGTATATCTGCGCTGTGTGCTATTTCTTGCAGGCGAAGAGGTTTTTTCTCAAATGCCATAATTTCAATAATTTTCAAAAGCTTCGCAGCGGAAAAATTACTGCTGGAAGCGCTAAAAGGTTTAGAAGTAGCGATAAAAACACCTTCTTTCGTGGCATGCTGTTTTTTGCCATATAGTTATATTACCTAATATAAAATAAAATTGCAATAAAAATTTAATATGAATTTTTAATAAATGGAACAACTTAAAATGACATTTAAGCAAATCCATTTGCCAACTATCCTGCAATAAGCCGATAAGCTTTATAATTTCAGTGAAACATCACATTATCTTGACAGCTATCAATAATACGTTATAATAGAAATTGATTTTAATAAACGAAATTTTGAACAAAAACGATTCCTAAACAAACAAAATAATTTCTGAACAAACAAAAATGATTCCCAAACAAACAAAAGGAAAGGCGGATTTACACATGCATTTTGACAACCGCGATGATATTATAGCAATTACCCCGCTTTGGAAGGGTGATCGGTTTCCCGATGGGAGGCCGAAAGTTCCGGATATGCACCTGGAAACTTTGCGGAATATGACAATGGAAGAAGTGTGGCGCTTTGTCTTCCAAAATGACTATCAGTTTCAGTTTGAGGGAGACCTTAGGATAATGCACGACGGGAAAAAGCTGATCGGACGCGCAGTAACATGTAATTTTTGCCCAGGCCGGCCTGACCTGAACGAGGTGATGACGGAGGCAGGCAGGACAGAAGGCCGGGTAGGCGTCTACAATCAGTGGGTGGTTGACTCGCTGCAGGAGCACGATGTCATTGTGGCTGACATGTTCGATAAAATTTATAAAGGAACCTTTTTAGGGGGAAACCTTACGACTGCCATCGCGAAAAAAACCATTGACGGCGGCGCCGTAATCTGGGGCGGTATCCGTGATATCGAGCAAATGAAAAGGATCGACTCCGTTCAGGTATATTACCGGGGCATTGATCCTACACCGATTCGCGATTTCGTAATGACAGGCTTCAACACTCCGACTACGATCGGAAAAGCTATTTGTTTGCCGGGAGATGTGGTATTCGGCAACGACGCAGGAGTACTGTTTATTCCAAGCCACCTTGTCGAAGGTGCGGTGAATGGCGCTGCCAAAGCACACGTTAAAGACATTTTCGGGTTTGAAATGCTAAGCAACAACATTTTTACCACTGCACAGATAGATTTGGCCGTATGGCCCAAAGAAATGCTAGACCAAATGATTAATTTTGTAAAAACCGATGAACGTTGTGCGGCGTATCTTTCACTCGACTGGTCAGAGGAATACAGGCGGGCGGAACAGGAGTCCGGCAGCAGCGAAAGCTCTCTGTGATCCACGGTAATAGACCCCTGTTTCTGTTAAGCCCACTCCGGATAGGCAGAAAGAACCAACAGAAATATTTTTGCGGAACTTGATATTTTTTTTTTGCAACATGAAAGGAGACATACATATGAAGGCGGTTGTAATTGGCGGATGCGGTCACATAGGAACATACCTCATCCCCCGCTTATTGGAGAACGGTTTTGAAGTGATAAATGTCACGCGCGGCAAAAGCAAGCCTTATAAAACGAGTGGAATGTGGACATGGGTTCAGTCACTGGTGATGGACCGCGCCGAGGAAGAAAGGGAAGGCTGCTTCGGCATGAAAATTGCAGCGTTAAACCCAGACGTTGTAGTAGACCTGATAGCTTATAATGTAGAAAGCCTGAATCAGATCGTCCATGCACTCGACGGAAAAGTCGGTCAGTACGTTTACTGTTCCTCAATCTGGGCACATGGGTCTGCCAGCACGGTACCAGCACCGGAAATTCTGCCGAAGCATCCCTTTGGCAATTATGGAACCGGAAAAGCACAATGTGAAGAATATCTTCATCTGGCATACCGGAAAAGCAGATTCCCTGAAACGGTCATTATGCCGGGACACATCACTGGACCAGGATGGAATTTCATCAATCCCTGCGGGAATCTGGATCCGAAGGTCTTTGAAAAGATCGGGTGTGGGGAAACGATTTTTCTCCCAAACTTTGGAATGGAAACTCTGCATCATGTCCATGCAGACGATGTGGCACAAGTGTTTATGAATGCTATTTTGTATTTTAACCGTGCACTGGGAGAAAGTTTTCACGCAGTAGCTCCTGCAGCAACCACTATGCGGGGCATTGCGGAAAAAATGTATCATTGGTTCGGTCACGAGGCTAAAATCGAATACCTGCCATGGGAAAAATGGTGTGAGGTGACAAAGGACAGCGGGTTTATCTCCAGTACGGAAAACCATGTCCGTCACAGCGATAATTACAGTATGGAAAAAGCGCATAACCTTTTGTTCTATAATCCACGTTATACGATCTTTGAGGCTATGTGCGAAGGTGTCGAATCCATGCTTGAACGCGGTATAATCACAATTTAGCTGCAAAGGAAGTGTACAGAATGAAAAAATGCATGAACGATACGGACTTGTTCGTTGACGAGAGCATAAGCGGGATATTGGCAGCTTACCGCGGTTTTTATAAAACAGGGTGTAATGATCTGCGTGCAGTTGTCCATCCGTCGACAGATGAAAAAGTAATAATCATCACCGGCGGCGGATATGGACATCTGCCTTTGTTTCTCGGTTATGTAGGCGATGGGCTGTGTGACGGAGTTGCAGTAGGAAATGTGTTTACTTCGCCTTCTTGTAAAACGATTCTGAATGCGACCAAAGAGCTAAAGCCGTCCAAAGGCGTTTTATACTTATTCGGCAATTACTTCGGCGACACAATGAACTTTGAAATGGCCTGCGAGGAACTGGAATCAGAGGGCATTCCTTCGCAAATTGTAAAGATGAGCGATGATGTTGCCAGCGCTCCGCGGGATATGTTTGAAGAACGCAGAGGAGTTGCCGGTATTCTGTTCGCGTATAAGATTGCAGGCGCCTGTGCGAAGCGGGGAAAGTCTTTGGAGGAAGTTGTGCGGATTACTCGTAAAACGGTAGCCGGCACGGCGACATTTGGCGTAGCATTCTCTTCCTGCATGATTCCCGGACAGGAAAAGCCGATTTTTTATTTAGGTGAAGAAGATATGGAAATAGGCATGGGAATCCATGGTGAGCCCGGCGTCCAGCGGGGGAAAATGAAAGATAGTACCGGCATTGCACAAGAACTGTACAATGCAGTGACTAAAGACCTTTCACTCAAAGAAAAGGATCGGGTGGCGGTTTTGGTTAACGGCCTGGGTGCGACCAGTCGTGAAGAACTTTACATTTTCTATCGTGACATCGAGCAGCTTCTTGTGAAAGAAGGCTTGGAGATATCCAAAGTGTTTGTGGGAGAATTCGCGACTTCTATGGAAATGTCCGGTTTGTCCCTGTCATTGGTCAGACTTGACGATGAGTTGGAGTATTATTTAAAAGAATTTGCCTATACGCCCTTTATAAGCTTCTGATAATCGTTTGACAGAAAGGATAAAATAATGGATTATACAAAACTTGGGAAGACAGACATAACTATTTCACGGATCACTCACGGTTGTATGGAATTGGGCGGCAGTGTCAACCCGGATGTCTATTGGGATGTCCGGGATGAAGAGTACAATTCCGAATTGTTGAGAGCCGCACTGGAACAAGGTATTACTACATTTGATACGGCAGAAAGCTACGGCGAGGGCCGGTCGGAAACCATTGTAGGGCGTGCGCTTCACGACGTTCGAGATTCCTGCGTCATTGCAACAAAGGTTGCCAAAACTCACCTGCGTGCAGATGATATCGAGCGGGCGCTGGAAGGAAGCCTGAAACGTTTGCAGACTGATTATATCGATTTATACTACGTGCATTGGCCAAATCCGGATATCCCGCTGGAAGAAACCATGACAAAACTGGAACGGCTTCGCGAACAAGGCGTGATACGAAGTATTGGCGTCTCGAATTTTTCGATCACACAGCTTAAAGAGGCTGTTCAATATGCACAAGTATCTGCATACCAGCCGGAATACAATCTGCTTTCACGCGAAATCGAGCAGGAATTGATGCCGTTTTGCAGAAAAAACGACATCGGTATCCTTAGCTATAATTCTCTGGCAAAGGGAATTTTAACCGGTGCGTTTCACCTTTATGGCGCGACATTGCGCCCCGAAGATTTCAGAAATAAAAAGACATTGTTTCAAAAAGAAAATCTGCAGATACAAAAAGAACTCATCCTTTGTTTGCAGGAAATTGCCGAACAGCATGATGCAACCATCTCCCAGGTATCCATACGCTGGGCTATGGAACAGCCGGGCATGACATCCGCAATCATTGGAACGCAGAACAGCCGCCATTTTCTCGAAAATATCCGTGCGTTCTCGCTGTCATTGAGTAAAGAAGAAAAAGAAGCGATTTGTGCGGCAAGCAACAGTGTTATTTCCAAAATGCAGCTTTGAGAAGAGGGATCATATGGAATATACGACAGCCGATATAAAAAGATCCATTTTAATGCTAAGTGACGAGCTAATTGCAGCAAAAGAAGAACTAACTGAAATCGACAGCAAATTAGGCGATGGAGATATGGGCATTTCTATGGCCAAAGGAGGCATTGCCCTCCAAGCGGCAGTAGCGAAATTTGAAAATGGACAGATCAGCGACCTCCTATCCGAATGCGCGCTCGCATTTAACCAGGCTGCCCCCTCTACGCTGGGTACGCTGTTAAGCGGCGCTTTGTCTGCATTGGGTAAGGAGTGCAAAGAAAAGCAAACTCTGACAGAGGCTGATATCGTTCTCTTCCCTAAAAAAATTATCCAGGCGATTGCCAAGCGTGGAAATGCGAAATTAGGAGATAAAACAATTTTGGACGCACTGATTCCATATGCGGATGCACTCGAAGAAGCCTATACAAGGACCCGTGATTTGCGTAGTTCCCTGCAAGAATCCGTTTCCTTCGCACAGGCCGGTATGGAACGGACTAAAGGAATGCTGGCTCGCTCCGGCAGAGCAAAATGGCTTGGCGAACGAAACAAGGAGTATCCGGATGGAGGCGCTGTGCTTTGCTACCGTCTGGCATGCCGTATCGCGGCGGAATATCGGCAGTAAAAGGTAACAATTGCATGCAAGGGCATATCATATATGGAATGCCCTTGCATGTACAATGAGATTCTTGACAGTGTTTCTCAAAACTCCTATACTAAAAATATATCCTGTTATTGTTGGATGATAGGAGACTCTAAGATGAACAGTATTTTTGAAAGAAGAAGTATTCGGCATTATCAAAAAAAAGAAATCCCTGATGAAGCGCTCAACACCATCCTTCGGGCTGGAATGTATGCACCCAGCGCAGGTAATGAGCAGCCGTGGGAATTTATAGTGATTCGATCCCGGGAGACGCTGGAAGCTATATGTGATGCTCATCCTTACGCTAAGGCTTTATTATCCTGTGATGCTGCCATTGCAGTGTGCGGCAACCTTTCCAAGCAAAAATATTCCGTCCAGTATTGGGTTCTGGACTGTGCGATTGCAGGTCAAAATATTATGCTGGAAGCACATGAGCTAGGCATTGGCAGTGTATGGCTAGGTGTATATCCGTGCGAATACCGCACGGAAAATATTGCTCACATACTAAATGTCCCCGAAGATGTAATCCCACTCAGCATCATTGCTCTGGGTTATCCTGCGGAAACGGTTGAAATGCCGGAACGTTGCTGCGAAGACAAAGTGCATTGGGAAAAGTGGTGAGATCATCAGGATTTTATTCCGGGTGATCCTAAACTTCTCTTACTATATGCATGACCCGAACAATGTACTAAGTCAGTCTTTAAACACTATCGTTATCCCAGCGACTCATTCTATCTTTAAATAATACTAAAAAGAAGAATACAAATTTGGACAATGAAAACGCCGGGCTGAAATGTGATAACGAAATTTGTAACGTATGTTCTATATTATAACACACCTAAATGAAAAAGGAAGTAAGATTTCTTACCTCCTTTTGTTTGGTGTGTGCATGTTTTATGAGCTTCTTCCACTTTGACCAATGTCATGTGTATATTATTTACATCAAGGCCGGGCTTTGAAGCGCAAAGATATCCCGGGTTTGCATATACGGCATCAGGTATGGAATCATCTTGCAAAATCCGGGGTACATGGGTATATCCCATAATCACAACCTTGTATTCTTCGAAATCTTACCTAATATTTGCTAAAACATTTCATTTTATTACTCACTAATTTTCATTATTTTACATTCCGGTTCCCGAATATAAAAGTTAAAATAAAATTAATAATTTCACATTTTTATTTTATGATAGCAGAAATAAAGCAAATCCCAAGCAAACGATATTCAGAGCCAAGCACTATTGGAGCGGCCTGTTATGATATCTTGCCGTTTACTTCATAAAAATTATTTATATCAATTAACTCTTTGAAAGGTGTTTATGTATTTGATATATCATCAGGCTATGCATTCCTTAACAGAAGTACGAACTAGTCCGGTATATAGCTGTCTACGTGCGCAGTATGGTCAAGAACCATGAGAATGAATAAACAGATCGTTCAAGAGTCAATTCTGAACAATATACAAATACTTCACAGCCAGATAAAAGAACACATGGAACAAATGGATTTTTCTAATAAGAAAGACGTTAAGGAATTATTTGAAAAAATAAGTAAGATCGTTTACTTATGGTTACTAATCAAACATGATGTGAAAAAGACATTTCCTGATTAATATTTGGAGGTATAAAATGAGGATAATTAAGAAAGCAGTAGGCTTTGTTACAATGACTGTTTGTTTTCTGCATTTAAAGCTTTCGGCGCTGACCAATACTAAACACATTCGTAATAAGTTGATTGCGGCAATACTTGTTCCAGTTGTACTGATTATTCTTTTAGGAATTACTTCTTATTTCAACACCGTAAATGCTGTTTCTGCAGTTGCGGAGAATTCAGCAATTACTGCTATGAAAAGCAGCGGCGATTATTTGGATGTTAATCTGACTTCAATAGACAACCTTACATTTCAACTTTTTTCGGAAAAGGAATTTCAAGATTACTTAAATGGTAATTATACCGATTATGGTGACAATGAGTCCTTTGCCAAGTTACAACTCAGGTCCAGTGTTCAGGAAAGACTGGCAAAAGCACAAACCTCAAATGTCAATATCAAAAATATGTTTGTTATAGGAACAGACAATAGCACATTATATCCTGTTGGCATCACCACACCTGATCATATGGATTTGGATAAAATAATCAATTCCGACTTATATAAAACAGCGGATAAAGCTAACGGGAAAACCATATGGATTGGTAAGCATGAGGATTTTGACAAGCTAAACAAAACCGATTCCGATTCTTATGCACTATCAGCAGTGAAATTGATTAAAAGCATGAAATCTTCGAAGAAGATTGGCTTACTTGTAATTGATATTAAAACACAGTTTATTAAAGATATGCTGAACAAAATAAATCTGGGGAAAAATGTTGAGATCCACCTTGTAAGTCCTGATGGAATGGATATTACGAACGACATTGCAGCAAAAAGGTCTTCGGTGGTCACCGGAGAAGAATTTTTTAAAGATATACAAAACGGAAAGAAACTTGAGGGTGCATCCAAAGTTAAGTTTAAAGGGTCAGATTATCTACTGACATATTGTCGTATAGGTAATACTGGGTTTATGTTTGTGGGGCTCATACCAAATTCGGTTCTAAGTTCCAGTGCAGACAGTATAGTTAGATTTACCTTCATATTTGTAATATTCGCCGTATTAATAGCACTAATAATAGGATTCTTAATTGCAAATGGGATGAGTACAACGATTGAACGATTGACAGAAGCTGTAGAAAAGGCTGCTTCAGGTGATCTTCGGGATAACCTGAGCACACATCGCCGTGATGAATTAGGCATACTTGCAAAGAGTATAAATTCAATGTTATCCAGCATGCGAGATTTGATCGGAGAAACCATGGACATTTCCAAAACAGTGACGAACTCGGCAAAGATTGTTTCCACTAATATTGAAATAGTTACGTCAGTCACCCGTGAGGTTTCCAGAGCCATTCAAGAAATCGCACTGGGCGCATCAGAACAGGCTGCCAGTTCAGAAGAAGGGGCAAAAGGAATTAATACGCTGGCAGACAAAATAAACAATGTGTCAGATAATGCCAGATCAATAGAAGTTCTTACTAATGATTCAATGAGTATGACACAGAAAGGTCTCAATTCGATTAATGATTTAAAAGAGAAGGCAAACAGTACAACCTTGATTTCAAAAGAGGTACTAATGGACATAAGTGCTCTTGATGCCCATTCAAAATCCATAGACAAAATTGCCAAGGTTATGAGTAGTATTGCTGCTCAAACCAATCTACTTGCACTAAATGCAACTATAGAAGCCGCAAGGGCCGGCGAAAGCGGAAGAGGATTTTCTGTGGTGGCTGATGAAGTTAAGAAACTTGCTGAGCAGTCTATTAATGCAACTCATGATATAGGCAGAATTATCAACGAGACACAAGCCCAGATTAAAAAGACAGCCGGAAGGGCAGCCATGACAGAAGACATTTTAGAATCGCACAACAAGGCTCTCTTCAACACAATCGACTCATTCAGACAAATCGAAAAATCAATGGGATTACTTTTTGTTCAGGTTGAGCAGATCATGGATAAAATTTCGGAGACCGATAGAAATAAAGATCAAGCGATCAGTAGTATTGAGGGTATTTCAGCAATTTCGCAGCAAACAGCCGCATCTTCAGAGGAAGTAACCGCTTCCACACAGGAGCAGCTTTCCAGCATGGAAGAGCTTGCGAATTATGCAAATCTGCTTGAAAAATCTTCACAAAAGCTGGAAGTCGCTATTGCAAAATTTAAACTGTGTTGATCTACAGAAGGCATTAACCTTCTCAAAAGAGTGAAAAAACTCTCCCGGATGCATATTATTGCAAGAGGAGAGTTTTTCTTTTATAAAAGCAGGAGGAGGATATTCTTTGTCAGCGGCGGGAGCTAAGCAAACTGCTGTCCTACTGTCCTCCTGCCCCATATCCACTATGCCAGGGTTATCTTTATTGCATTACCCCCACTTTCAGGTGTAATTACGCTGCCATACCCGGAAGCAGTAACAATTCCCCCGGTTGCACTTATTATATTGCTGATGCCCCTGATTACCAACTTCCACTGCTTTGCATCACCTGCAGCACTCACAGTAAGAATGTTACCGGTTCTGGAAGCTGAAAACACCGCCTTTCTGCCTTCCGTACCATTCAGTTCCGTTTTTGCGGATGCTCCGTCATCCAGGTTGAACAAATGTAACTCCGTTCCGGACAGATAGTCATAGTCCGGCTTGTTATCGGTATTTCCCACCGCAATGATGGAATTGGGTTTCACCATCAGCGGCAGACTCATATATCCATGCTTTTCCGTTTTCCAGCTTCCGCCGGTCTCCTGTTCTCCTGTTATAAAATTGGTCCACTTGCCGGATGGCAGGTAATATTGAGCTATCCCATCCTTATTGAAGATCGGTGCTACCAGCAGGGATTCGCCCAGCATAAACTGCCGGTCAAGCTGCAAACAGGTCGGATCCTCCGGGAATTCCAGCACCATGGCGCGCATGGTCGGGATTCCTTTCTCTACTGCTTCAGCAGCCACTCCATATAAATATGGCATCAGTCTGCACTTCAGCTTTGTGAAGAACCGCAGGACATCCACGGCTTCCTCGTCGAACAGCCACGGTACCCTGTACGATTCGTTTCCATGCAGGCGGCTGTGTGAGGAAAGCAGGCCGAAGGCTGTCCAGCGTTTGTAGATGTCCGGGGGTGCGGTTCTCTCAAAGCCACTGATATCATGGCTCCAGAAGCCAAAGCCTGACGTGCATAGTGACAATCCGCCTCTAAGCGTTTCCGCCATCGAATCATAATTTGCAGAGCAATCTCCTCCCCAATGTACCGGGAATTTCTGTCCTCCAACCGTTGCAGAACGGGCAAAAAGCATCGCTTCATTCTTTCCCCTGTTATCCTCCAGGACTTCAAAAACAGCCCGGTTATACATGTAAGTATAATAATTGTGCATTTTAACAGGATCAGAGCCATCATACCAGGTTACGTCAACCGGAATTCTCTCTCCGAAATCCGTTTTGAAACAGTCAACACCCATATCAAGAAGTTTTTTTAATTCAGCTTTGTACCATGCAACAGCGTCTGGGTTTGTAAAATCGACAAGGCCCATTCCCGCCTGCCATCTGTCCCATTGCCAGACACTTCCGTCAGGTCTCTTAACCAGATAACCCTTTTCCATTCCTTCGTCAAACAGTCTCGACTTCTGCGCGATATAGGAGTTGATCCAGACACAGATTCGCAGGCCCTTATTCTTGAGGCGTTTGAGCATCCCCACCGGATCCGGGAAAACATCCTTGTCCCATTCGAAATCACACCACTGGCTCTCTTTCATCCAGAAGCAGTCGAAGTGGAAAACATGCAGCGGAAGATCCTTTTCTGCCATCCCCTCGATAAAGCTGGTTACCGTTTTCTCATCATAGCTCGTTGTAAAGGAAGTGGTAAGCCAGAGACCGAACGACCAGGCCGGAGGCATGGAAGGCCTTCCTGTCAGCAGCGTATAATTGCTTAACACCGCCTTCGGCGATCCGCCGCCGACGACATAATACTCGAGATATTCTCCGGGTACGCTGAACTGCGCTTTGGAAACACATTCCGATGCGATTTCATAGGAAACCTTTTCAGAATGGTTTACAAAAATACCATAGCCTTTGTTCGAAAGATAAAACGGAATATTCTTGTAGGACAATTCACTGCTTGTACCGCCGTCTTCATTCCACATATCAACTGTCTGGCCATTCTTCACAAAGGGGGTGAACCGTTCACCAAGCCCATAAATATATTCTCCGACTCCCAGGTCCAGCTGTTCCCGCATAAAGGAGCCCTGCTGAGCCACGGTGACATAGGCGGTATTCCTGTGGGCATTGCCGGTGACGCGCTTCCCGTCATAAAGGAAATCCATTTCCCAGCCTACCGAGCGTTTAATTACCAAGCAAAGCTTTCCCGTAATTAATCGGAAGTTTTCTTCCTCCAATATAATCTGAGGCTTGTAGCCTTCCTGAACTCCAAGTTCAAATGAAGGGCTCTTCCTGTTCCCGCCTTTGAAATGATAAGCCTTTACACAGATCACATCCGGAAATGGCGAACTGTATTCAAAGGTCAATATCGGACCTTCAAGTGTATCACCTCTATGCCTGACCGGCCTTGTGGCAACATGCAGCTTCAAAACGCCATCCCCGATGCTGTAATCCCTTATATCCATGGGAGCAGCAATGCTGACACCTTCTTTCGTTGTCCAGTATCCATCTGTAAATTTCATATTCAATCCTCCTTATTCCTATCTTCATATTGAACTTATTGCAATTAGATAATATAATTATATTAACAAACCAAGTGAATTTCTTACGATATTTTGACCAATAATAACAGGATTTTGATATGAATAAGGAATTATTAAAAGAAAACAGAATACACGGTGACGCTTCATTCCCACTAAACGCCTATCATATGGAGATAGCAGGCGGAGATATGGTGTTGGATTGTCACTGGCATGAGGAACTTGAGTTTTTGGCAGTGACTTCAGGGCAGGCAGTATTTCAGGTTGATACTACATATTATAACGTACACGCAGGCGAAGGCATATTTGTAAACAGTGGAGAGCTGCATGCCGGATATCCACTTGAGAATGCTCCTTGCAGCTACAAGGCACTTGTTTTCAATGATTCGCTCCTTCACAGTGGTTCTCCGGACCTGATTCAATCTAAATACCTGGATCCGATAGTAAAAAATCTTCTTTCCGTCAAACGGCATATCACCGGTGTGGATGAATGGGAGCAAGCTCTCCTGCAAAGATTAAACCACGCCATGGACAAAGTGCTTGCCTGTGCTCCCACTTATGAACTGCTTGCAAAATCAGAACTTTACGCCATTATTGCACTGATCGTGACCCACAGCAAGTCGATGCCTTCCACAGAAAGCAGCAGGAGCGGGAGTTGCAGAACAGAAGAAATGAAAACCGCCCTCAAATATATGCAGGACAATTATTCACGGAATCTCAGCACTATGGATATCTCCTCCCATCTCAATATAAGCGAAGGCCATTTCTGCAGACTTTTCAAGCAATATTTCAAGAGAACTCCGATGGAATACCTGAATTACTATAGAGTCAGCAAAGCCGCCAGACTGTTGAAGGATACAGAGTTGAAAGTACTTGAAGTGGCAATGGAAGTGGGCTTCGACAATCTGAGCTACTTCATTGGGACATTCAAGCGCTTTATGGGTACTACCCCGTCAAAATACCGCAAAGCCGAATATTAACTCCACACCCATAAAACCAAAGGGCTGCAACGGAATTTCTACCGCTGCAGCCCTTTATCATTTGTAAAAAACAAGCTTTATTTTAGATTAAAAACTCTGTAAATGATTACTGCGGTTTCAGCTCTTGTTGCATTTCCCTTCGGATTGAGCTTGTTTTCGTTGCCGGTGATAATTCCTTTGCTTACCAGTGTCGCCGCCCCCTCAACTGAGTAGTTGGAGAAGCTGGAGGCATCCTTGTATTTCAGGAGTGTATCACTACTTGCATAAGCTGTTATTCTACCGCTGATTTTCAATGCCCGGGCTGTGAGTGCCATCATGTCTTCTCTGGAAATATAGCCTTTGGGATTGAATTTGTTCTCACCAACGCCATTTGTAATTCCCAGTTTCTTTGCAATACCCAGTGCATTATAGTAACTGTCAGTGGTTTTTACATCAGCAAAGTTGGAATCCACTTTAGCTGTCAGTCCGAGACCTCTTACCAGCAGGCTCATGAAGTCTGCCCTCGTTATTTTTGCCGCAGGAGTGTAAGTGTCTGTCGAAGTTCCGCTGATAATGCCTTTTGATGCGAGTACTTCGATTTCCTTCTTTGCCCATGCAACGTTTCCGATATCGCTGAAGGTCTTCTTAACAAACGCTATGGCGTACTTGCTGAAATGCGTTGTTTTGAATGTAACTTTCCCTGTAGCCGTATCGTATTTCCCGTCAGGTACAGCAACGGTATTGCCCTGTCCGTCTATATACCAGACTACAATATGTTCGGGATCAGCCAGTTCAGCTGTCGTGGGCTTGTAGGCTATTGATACGGATACGGGTGCATCCGGGTTGTTCCATGCAATTGATTTTCCGTTTACATTCAAACTCAAATCAATTACAGGCCTGTCTCCGATTTTCTCTTTCAGTGAGCTTTCAAGCTTTGATTTATCTGCTGATGCAATACTCAATACTACGTTCTGTACATTTCCAACATCCGAGGCGCTGAGCATGTTGCCCGGTACCAGGATGTTGCCTGCCGGTGTATTGATTGCAACTGTCTTGTCCTTTGTCTTTGATGTCAATACATTGGACGGCAAATCCATTGAATATTCATTTATTCCATTGGATTGGGGCATTACAAGTTCTATCCTCTTTACACCGCTTGCATCCGCCTTTGCCATGTCCAAAGCGTTGTTGAATATTTCCGCAGACACAGTTGCCACAGCAGTTGCACCGCTTGTTTTGATCAACGTGTCCGTCGGAATATTTACAGTACCATCCCCTTTGATTTCTGTAGGATTACTGACAATGCCTGCGCTTGTCGCAGGAGTGGCAGCAGGAGTTGTTGGAACTGCAGGAGCAGAATCAACAGGTTCCGGGGGTGTTTCAGAGTCTGCAGGCAAACCGTTCACAGTGATACCATTTGACACGTTTCCAGCACTGTCGACGGTCTTGATTGTGACTATATACTCCATACCATTATTCAGATCGCTTAATGATGTCCTTTGTATACCTCTTCCAACAGCAGTAGAATTGACTCCATCTCCACTAATTATTACATTGGTAAAATCAGTGTCGGCCGGGTCGGTCCATGCTATATACAATTCCCTGTTTCCATTCACTACCGATGCATTCGTTACATCCGCCGGTGCGGTGCCATCCGGTATGCCTGTCACAGCACTTCCTGTCGATTCATTGTCCCAATAATCTACCGTTTTTATGTTAAATGCATACTGTGTACTGTTTGTCAGATTGTCTATCGTTAATTCCTGTACACCTTTCGTAACATATATGGGATCGATTCCTTCCCCGGTAACCTTGATATTAATAAAGTCGGAGTCGGTTGGATCAATCCATTTCAATGTCAGCTTGCCGATCCCCGAGGTAACGGATGCATCTGTTACCTCAGCAGGTGCCTGGGCATCCGGCACAGCCAATGCAGAGGGAGTACCTGTTACAGGGATACCTGCGGATAAATTTTCTGCACTATCAACTGTTTGAATGATAAATTGATATTCTGTATCATTTACCAGATTATCTATCACTTTGTGCCTTATCCCTTTGGCTACCGTGGCAACTATTCCAGCTTGCGTTGTATTTGTACCGGTAATAGCAACATGGTCATAATCAACGTCGGTTGGGTCTTCCCATGTTATGACTATTTTCCCATCGCCCGCCATCAGCGTCGCTCCTGACACGTCTGCTGCTGCTGTGGTATCCGGGTCTGCACCTGTCACAGTAATACCTGCCGATTCATTTCCGTTTGTATCAACGGCTGTAATCGTGTAGGTATAGTCCTTCCTGACGACCTTGGCGAGATTGAATGTCTGTACGCCTTTTGCCACCGTCGTATTTACATCGTCACCGGTAATTTTAATGTGATCAAATTTGAAATTGTCATTATCAGCCGGATCAGTCCAGTTCAGCGTCAGATCCTTTTCTCCGACTATGATCGCTGCACCGGTTACAGGTGGCATTGTTTCTTTAAAGGTGAACCAGTTGATGCCGAGATCCAGCCAGCCCGGCTTAGCCCCATACGCGGACGAGATATCCGAATTATTTTCCTGTATCACCGGAGAAACCGCAAATTTCAGATAGAGGGTATGTACACCCGAAATTTTGCTGTTGAGTTTAATGCTGGTATTCTTCCAGTTGTAAACAACATTGGAATAGTCGCTTGCAAATGACTTGTCCCCTGCCAGATTCAATACACCAATGGCAGTCCCTGTTACAGGGTCATCCATCATGACTGTAATTTTGGCCGGCTCAGAGGATACTTTCAGGTACCTGAAGCCCATTTCAAGGTATTTATCGTCCGTTCCGAAGTCATAGTCTTTATATACCGCATAATCATAGTCCCGGATACGATTGAGCTGCAAGCCCACGTCATCGCCATGTACGTTGTCTGCACGCAGATTAACCGCACTACCGCTCACGTTACCCGAAGCATCAAACAACTCGGCCTCTATACGCCCATCATAAGGGTTTCTTGTACCCTGGCCCTGTATGATAATCTTTGATGTGTAGGAAATCGCTTCCCCTGTGGTGGTCGTAGCTGTAACATATACTTCGCCGTCACCCTTGCCGGTTGCTTGTATGGTACAATTGAATGCCCTGCTGCTGTTACCCGAAGTCTGTCCTTCAACAAACCCTGCAGACGGTGTTCCGGTTATGACTGCCAAATCGGTAGGATTTCCGTTTTTATCCGCCAAAGTGAAATTTACTGTACGAGCCACGCTTACGGCGGGATAAGTTACTGCGCTAATCTGGAGAGTGCCGCCCTTCTTATAGATGGAACCGAAGTTTGTAAACTGATTCGGTCCCCAGGATATGTCAGCCGGACGGCTATCAAAGCCGCTTCGGATAACAATAGCCTCAGCATTGGTATTTGCCGCCACAGTCTGATTTTTGAGTTCTACCAATGTGGATGCGGAGATTGTCCCTTCACTGGTAGGATAGGTGGCAACCACTTTGACCTTTCCATCTATTGCCGAAGCAGTGGCAGTAAGTACTCCGGAAGTGTCAATGGTGGCATTTGTTGTCGGGCTGTCGTCCTCATTTGTCACAGACCAGGTCACTGTGTCATTTACTATGCCTGTGCCATTTATTATTGCTTCCATAAGAAGCTTGCCGCCCTTTTGATAGATGATCGGGTCCTGCCTGACATGAAGGCGGGGAAGAGTGGTACTTGCATTGGTAACAAGGTGATTTGCCGTAATAACGATATCGGTGCTCGCGGCAGATTTCAGTGTTTCCAGCTTGAGCCATTTCATACCGATATTGTTTGATTTGAATACAATATATAAATTCGCTTTACTGCCTGTGAAACCGCTAAGAGTTGTGCCGGCATTGACATAGGTCTGGATGCTTCCTGTTTTTGGCACTGTCACCGTTCCCAGCAATATTCCCCCTTCCGTTGTGCTGGGAGCCTTCATCCATACTTCTGCGGCAGCGGTTGTGCTGTTTGCATTTGAAACACGCATGGATATACCCTGAGGCGCAGGCGAGATATTCACATTTTTGTATTCTACCCAGGAATCTGCTTTTTTAGCCTGAATGCAATAGGTATCATCCTCCATTGCAGAAGCCGGTACTACATCCGCATCCCGCAGGCTTGTACCCGTTGTGACCGATTCTGTAAAGGAATAATCATCAAAATCATATGCCGGTGTAATTTCGCTTAAGTTCCTGGCAGGAATACCCGCGCCTGTTATGGTAATATCGGCAGAAGATCTCAAGTCTTTATCGGCCGAGGAACGTCCTACCATAAATGAATAATCTCCGGGTTCTACAAAGAACTTATTTCGGGAAACATCCCATATGGCAAGTTCGGATTGCTTTACCGTGAACGTTACTTCTTTTGACTCACCCGCCGTGAGATGGATTCGTTCAAACCCGTTGAGGGTTTTTATCGGATGCTTGACTTGTGAGCCCGCCGCATCCTTGTATTTTGTATAAAGCTGTACAACTTCGTCACTGTCAACTGTGCCTGTATTTTTCACCTTCACGGTCACTGAAATATCTGCATTACTGTTATTGTTGAGAGTTGACGGACTTACATCAGTGATTGAGGAAGTAAATGTACTGTAAGTGAGGCCATATCCGAACGGATAAAGAACATCTCCCTTAAAGTACTGATAGGTTCTCTCACCCTCAATGATGTCATAATCGGTAATTTTCGGAATCTGATCGAGTCCGGCATACCAGGTCTGATTAAGACGTCCGGCTGGGGCGTAATCGCCGAACAGCACATCTGCCACGGCTGTTCCGAGTTCCTGGCCTGCATGGGTGGTATAAACAATGCCTTTGACGTTCGGGTTGTTCTTTATAGATGTTATATCAAACGGGTAACTGCCTACAATTACTACAACTGTATTCGGATTAACCGCTGAAACACTGTCAATCAGATTCTGCTGCTGTTGTGAAAGTTTGATATTGTCTGTGCCGTCATTTCTGTCCTGCGTTTCGCGAGAGGTCAGGCTTGGCTGGTCACCGACACATACCACCGCAACATCCGCACCGGCTGCCTTTGCTGCAGCGTCTGCTTTACCATCCAATACAGTCACAACATTAAACTGCCTGTTGGCACTGCTGCCATTTCCATTGTGCATCATATTGTACGGCGAACTGGAATTAACATATACACCGGGAGTTGCTGTCGGTAAAGTATAGCCTGTACCCTTTACAAACTTCATTGATACAGTATTGCCTGATACTCCAACAAACCCTAGATTCGTATTAGTATTCCACTCCTGACTTGCACGGTTGGTTGTTTCAAAACCGGGTGCCCGCCCATTTGCAACTACTGAGTTGCCTGATCCGGTCGCAGACAGATATTTGTCGGTTGTGACCGAGCGAAGCAGCATATTATTGTAGCCATAGTCATAAAGGAAAAATTGGTTCTTCGGATCATCCTGGGAAGTACCTGTACCAGTTACTGGGTCAGAATCGGCAGCCCCCACGGAAAGGAATTTACCATCAACATTTATTGCTCCTCCAGTTACCTGGAATGCAAGAACATCAAGTCCGCGTGTAAAGGAGTACAATCCCCCTGCAAGCTTGTCCTTCACCTTATCTTTAATATAAGTAACATAGGGGAAAGTTCCCGCATAGAAGTCTGTAGAGTTTTCATCGGTTAGCGGCCCTGACAGGGCAACTTTGGATGATTTGGAGAGGGGGAGAATATTCCCATCATTTTTTAGCAATACAACCTGTTCCCGTGCAGCCTTTGCAGCAATTTCACTGTCATCTGCGGTTGTCAGGGCATTTTGCTTGTTAAGCTTCTTATATGGATTATTATCCGGATCCACATCAAGATCACCTGTATGGCAGCGAACTACCAGAACGCCATGAATGGTCTTGTTGATATCCTGCTCGGTCAGCATGCCGCGCGCAATTGCTTCATAAATCATACGGCGTGTTGAAGGAGTATCGGTATCACTGGGTGTCAGAGCACAAACGCCATTCTTGATGGAATCTGCTATGGCTTTTGCCTTTCCCAAATCGCTGTTGGGATAATAACTGTTACTACCGGTCAGATTACTCGGTGATGATGCGTCGGTTACAGTAAAGAAGCTGCCATTTTCCAAACCGCCATCGACCCATTTTCCAAACAGTTCTGTCATCATCTCGGGCATGGTCATGGTAGGCTTGCCATTTACCAGATTGTAGGACGTCATGGTGCTGTTGACGGCACCGCTGGAAATGCCATATGAAAATGCCTTTAAGTAATACTCATAAAGGTTTCTCGGCGAAGCATTTGCCGAATAGGTGGCTCTCAAATCCTCCTGCCCATATGCGGCGAAGTGCTTAAGAGTCGGGATCGTTTCATAATAGAAGGGATCGGATCCTCTCATTCCATATGCAAAATTCGTAGACATCATACCGGCCAGGTACGCATCTTCTCCCATAGATTCCGAAGCACGTCCGGCACGGGGATCACGAGCCAGGTCGACAACGGGAGCCCATACGTCAAGACCGTTAAAGCGCGCGTCTACGCTATTGTAAGCGCGGGTTTCATCTCCCACCACTCCGCCGACCTTTTTGATGAGCTCCTTATCCCATGTCATGGAAAGTCCTGTATTCTGTGGGAACACAGTCGCATATCCCAACCAGGATAAGCCATGCAGACCTTCCGTACCGGTTCTGAATTGCGGAACGCCTAGACGGATGATCGCACCGCTGAATTGGTGAAGCAATGAAATCTTCTCATCCAGAGTCATCCTGGATATCAAATCGTCGACCCTCTCATTCGCAGTCAATTCCGGATTCTGGAAAGGATATTTGTAAACTTTAGGTTCACTGCTGGCTGCTATGCTAGCTGTAGCATCAGGACTTGTCAGGACCGTCGCTGCTGCAGGGCTTTCCAAATCTGCCGAAGCTGCCGCGGACATCGGAATTAATGTCGATGTAACAATCATAATCGACAAAGCGATACCCAACCAACGTTTCAGCATAGATTTCTTTAACATAAATCCACTCTCCTTTAAGTATAGTTTAAATGCCTTTGTGATAAGTTTTAAATTTTGCCTCCCCTCCAAATATCTTCCAAAATTTATAAAAATAAAGTGAACAATAAAATAGAGCTTTGTTTATGGGATATTTTTGCACATCCATTTCCCGATAAAGCCGTTGATGGTATTTTATTATTCAAATAATACTAATGATGTTCTTATTATAAGACACCCCTGCAGTTGCCTGAATGTAATAAAATGAAAACTTAATGGTAATAAACTGAAATGAAATACATTGAATTTATTGAAGTGAATCCCTGTACTCCGATGGTGAAACGTTATATAGGCTCTTAAATGCCTTGCTGAAATAATTTGCATCGTTATAACCGATGCTCTCACAAATGGTTTGAATCTTTATATTGGAGTCCGAAAGCATTTTTTTAGCCATTTCCATTCGCACTTTCAGTACATATTCATAAATACTTGCTCCAAACTCGTTTTTAAACAGTTTTGACAAGTATTCCTTCGATAGGTAGAACATCTCTGAAAAAGTAGTCAGTTTTATTTCCTTAAAATAATATGTATCAATGTATTCCTTGATTTTATAGATATTTGATTTTTCGGATGCTTTTATATTGCTTCTAACTTTGTCATATACTTTATCCATGAGCAAATATATATATTTATTAACATCCTCCAGATTTGAATAACTATAAAGATAACCATTCCTCATATCTGGAATAATTTCATAATTGGGGATTCCAAAATACTCCACGATCTCTCCGATCAAAAGGGTAAATTCCATCATTATTTTCTGGAAGTCTTCCAGGCTGTAATACCTCGACTCTGCAATATTATGCATGTATTCGTAAATAATTTTCTTTGCATAATCCAAACTTCCTTCTTCAAAAGCATGGATGAGCAGTTCTTTTTTCCCCATCAGAGTTTCCCTGTGAGCCCTGGATTCGCTCTCCATTTCAATATATACACTTTCCTTATTGGATAGCATATTTATACTGTTTAAAATTGTACCTGCGTATGTATAGGACTCTTTCAACCTGGCAAATTCTTCGGAAAGTTTTCCGATACTTGCCACGGAATATATGTGGAATAGGCTTTGCAGTTTTTCAACGATGTCTCGAAATTTATGCGCAATGAATCCCAATTCAGTATTGGGATCGACGGCAATTACCACAATGATCTCCCTTGCAATCCCGCCGCTTCTAAAGCTGAATCCCTTGCACCATTCAGCACACAGTTCATCTATTACATTGGTGCAGGCAAATAATGCAGCACTGGCATCCCTGTCGAAAACATTCCTGTATACCTCGTTAAAATTGATCAGGTTAATAATGGATATGCCATATAAGTATTTACTGTTTGAAGAATTACATATGTATTTCCTGAAATTCTCTCTTTCAACAGAAGTAATGTTATCCTGGATAATTGCAGTAATAACATTTTCTTTAATAATAGCTACAGACATATTGTAAGCAATGTTTTTATAAACATTTTCCTTTTCGCTGTCCTTGTCATTCAATTTGTCCCTGTCTAATTCCTCAACAGCTTTACTGATTGCATTATTCAAATCCGTTTCCGATATGGGCTTCAGAAGATAATCCAGAACTTTTGACCGGATAGCCTGTTTTGTATACTCGAAATCATTATACCCACTGACAACAATATATTTGGTTCCGGGATATTCTTTCGTAGCCAGTTTTAAGAAATCCACACCGTCCATGACCGGCATTTTCATATCAACAAATACAATATCCGGCCTTTTTTCCCGGATCATTTGCATGCCCTGATTCCCTTCCACTGCTTCAAAAAGCTCAACGATGTTCTGCTCCTTCCATCTACCAAGAGCAGCAATGACCTGCCTTACCGGTTTTTCGTCATCAATAATTAAAACTTTATACATATCTACCTTTCTCCATGTTCTTCAATGGGAAGTATGATTTGCACAATTGTTCCCCAATGCAAAGTACTATGGATAATAAGTCCTGAATCCTCCCCAAACATTAGCTTTAGTCTTGAGTTTAAATTTTCAAGTCCAATGGCGTTATTGCTTTTATCCATCCAGTTAACGTCATTAAGGCTGTCTATTACATTCTTCAATTGTTCTTCCGTCATACCGCGGCCATTATCTGAAATTTCTATGATACATCGCTTACTGTCAGTATAGGCGCAAATTTTAATCAATATGGATTCGTTTGCCTGCTCAAGTGCATGTTTAATAGAATTTTCTACGATTGTTTGTATGGAAAGTCTTGGTATAAGTATATCCCCAATATCCTCCTGAACAATAATCTCCACCTGTAACCTGTCATCAAATCTGATTTTATGTATTTCAAGGTAATTTCTGATATGCTTGATTTCTTTCGATATGGTAACCTTATATTCACTGTTAATACAATATCTCAATGTATTAGCAAGAGCTTCAATCATTTTTCCTATATCCTTTACTCCACTCATGACTGCTTTGGATGCAATAGCCTGCAGGGAGTTATATAAAAAGTGCGGATTCAGCTGAGCTTCCAATGCTTTAACACGGGCATTCTTTTCACTTATTTTTGCTCTGTATTCTTCGTTAATCAGATCATTTATCTGGATAACCATCGAGTTGAATTTTCTTGAAAGTATGGCAACTTCATCATACCCCTTTACATCCACCTGCACATCAAAATTTCCACTACCAACTTTATCAATTTGCTTTGTCAGCTTGCGCAGTGAACTTGTCAGCACTCTGGATACATAAGCCACTATAAAAATTAATAAAGTGCAGCAAAGCAATCCTATTAGTATGTTTAAATCTTTTGTCTGCTCCGCTTTTCTATTTATCTGGGACAAAGGGATAAACTTGATAAGCTGTCTTTTGTATTTGATGGAATTATTAAAGATAACAAGATACTCAATTCCGTCATCGTTTATCATAAAGTCGCCATCCGTCTGTTCCTTCCTGTTCTTTTCCCTGACATAATATTTTGCCACAAGATCCGGAAGCTTTGGATCATTTACATAGAGTACCCTGCCCTTATCGTCAACAATACCAAAATAACCCTCCGATCCTATATCCAGATCACGTGAAAGGTTTTTGGCTTCATTAAAATTCAAAGTGACAGATATGGATGCTACAGGTTTCTGATCACTGATACTTATGTACACTCTATGAAATGTAAAAAATTCATTTCCTTTATCAGGCTCACCCGAACCAGGCTCCATATCTCTATAATACTTACCTTTTGAAGCGACTTGATACCACTCTTGATTTACATAATCAGACGATTCTTCCGCACGTAAATTGGGAATAGCGTGAGATATGGAATATAAAGTCGTCTCACCGTTTATGTAAAACTGCAGCGAACCAATATCTTCTCTGCTGAAAAAAAGATTCCTCAGCATGTCCTGAATATACGTCTTGTTATCATAATCATAAGATTGCGTCAGCAATATATTCATAAACCTTTCATCCTTGCGTAGCAACAGAGAAAGCGCATCAATTTGATCCATGTAATTATCCAGGCTGGAATTGTAAAACTTAAGAACGTTTTTACTGTTTAAAATAAAATCGTTTTTAAGTATTGAGCTTGTCCTGTTATAGGTTATGTATATAATGATTATAATCAAAACTGTAAACACCAGGGAGAATATTAAGACAAGCTTTCTGGTTATACTCCCCAGAGTCTTAACAACTGTGGCTGATATTCTCCCTCTTATATCAAATTTGCACATGCATACCTCACATATTGCACACATACCTGTATATAAAGGATTAAAAAGATTTTATGGAATTTTTTCAATACTTTGATATTATGTTAACATAAAATCACAAAAAAGCAAAAAACAATTAAAGGTTTACATAGTACTTCCTTACATAGTATGAACTAATTTTTGTAGCAATTCATTCTTGCTTATACATTTAAAGTGTTACAAAGACACTTCCTCGATTGTTGCGGTCTGCATGCACATTTATCTGGACCGCTAGTATTGGCTTGCTTTAATTTTTACTATGTTTTTATAGCTCCGGCTGTCATACCTTTAATAATGTACTTCTGTAAAAAAAGGAAAAGGATAACCGGTGGTATAATCACCATCAGGACACCTGCCATCGCTAAATGCCATTCAATTTTGTACTGTCCGAAAAAACCATATGCGGCAATCTGCAGTGTCTTACTGTTCTGATTGCCATTGAGCATAAGGAGCGGCAAAAGAAAGTCATTCCACATCCACATGGTATTTATTACTATTACCGAAACTGTAACCGGCTTCAGCAGTGGGAATATGATACTAAAGAAAGCACGCATAGGTCTGCAGCCATCAATCGTTGCACATTCATCCAATTCCACAGGAATAGTCTTTACAAATCCATGGAATAAAAACAGAGCCAATGGAGCTCCCAAGCCCCAGTATATTACGCCAAGTCCATATGTAGAGTTCGTCAGGTGCAGCGTTTTTGCAACTTTTACTAGTGAAATCATGAATGATTGAAAGGGAATCATCATCGGTGCAATACAAAGAATAAAAACAAACCAGCTGTATTTTGTTTTCGTCCTTGAAAGTTTGTAGCCCGCCAAGGAGCTTAAAAGTACGACACCAAAGACCCCTATTGCGGTAACTACAGTCGTATTGAAAAACAGACTTGGATATTGCATCATCTGAAAGGCTTTTACATAGTTTTCAAAGTTCAGACTAGATGGCATTGAAATTACATCTGTCATTACTTCCTTGAATGTTTTCATCGAATTGATTACCACGAGAATCAAAGGATAGAGGTATATCAAAGATGCTATGGTTAAAAGTACTGTAGCTAATGTTTTTACGACATTCTTCTTCATACTTCCACCTCCTTACTTTTAAATAAAGTTACTTGCAAAACAGTAATAAGCAGTATCAGAGCAAAAAGAACTACTGACTTTGCAGTAGCATACCCGAATCTATTCTCACTAAATGCCGTTTTGTATATATCCAGCGCGATACTTGTTGTTGAAGTGCCTGGTCCGCCGTATGTCAAGCTGAATATAACATCAAATGTTTTCATTGCATTGGATAGGGAATAGAAAACACAAACCGTGATCGATGGCATAATGAGCGGTAAAACAATGGAAAAGAATCTTCTGATTGGGCCGGCGCCATCTATGTAAGTTGCCTCAATTATCTCTTTGGGTACAGTTTGCAGACCAGCTATATAGATAACAAGATAAAAACCCACAGACTGCCACACTGAGACCACGACTATGCTTAAAAATGCATATTTTGCATCTCCCAGCCAACTTATCATAAATATTCCTGAATGAGTAAGTTCATAAAGGGAATCAAACCCTTTTGAAAAAATAAATCTCCATACGTAACCAATAACAATCAAACTTATGATATTGGGAATATAAAACGCTGCGCGGAATACATTCCTTCCTCTTATGTCTGTATCAAGTATTAATGCCAAAAGCAATGCAATAATATTTGTAGCTACCACCATGCATATTGTAAACAATATGGTAAATACCAGCGCTCTTCCCATATTATTGTCACTTGTAAATAGTTCTTTATAATTATCAAAGCCGATGAATTTTGCTGCTTTATCAATACCGTTCCATTTAGTAAAAGAATATACTACGCTTAATATAAATGGTAATTCGACAAATAGTATGATAGCTATAATTGCTGGGAGTGTAAACATAAGGAATTCCCTTGCGTTTGAAACCCTCAGTCTGAATTTCTTATAATTTCTTAAAGTATTTGTATCGCCGTGTGCGTGCATTAACTTAGTATCCCTCCCGAAAATGTACCAACTTTGTTCCACGAATTTCATTCTTCCATTTAAAAAAAAGACCGGAAAGGAAGCAACCTTTCCGGTCGTTTTTTCTTATTACTTTTTATCCTTTATTAGCTTCTGATAATATTCGTCAAGACTTGTAAGAGTCTGTGCTCTTGTTTTGCTGCCTGCGCAATATTCCTGCAATATCGTACCCAGTCCTTGTTCAGCTCCATTGGGGAATCTCTGATAGAACCAGGGGTAAGAAGGTGTACCGGCACTTAACAGTGACGAAGTTTCTTTTGCCAGCTGAGAGTCGGGTGATTCTGCGCCCTTAATCGGTGACATTTGTTTTATTTTTTCAGGTATCCACTTCTTTCCATAATCAGAGGTTGTCAGCCAGTTCAGCCATGCTACTGCTGCCTGAATATTCTGACCATCTTTTGCTATTCTAAGTGTTTGGTTGGAGTCATACATGATACCTGCCTTGCTGCCGTCTTCACCAACCGGTCCGGCAAGGTATCCCATGTCAATATCCGGGTTCGTTTTCTTAATTGTATCCTCTGCCCAATTGCCCTGGTGAATTATTGCTACTTTGCCTGCTGCAAATGATCCGGTCTGATCGTTAAAGTCCGATTCCATTGGCTTATTACCGCCGTATTTCTTTATAAGATCCAGGAGATCGAATACATTGCTCATTTCCTTAATATCAGCAAATTTCAGAGAACCCTTATCAATAGCATCTACAAATTTCGCATAATCTCCTTCATAGCTATCTTTAATAGGAGTAAGTGCTTGCCATGCTGTCTGGGGAAGGACCCACCATTCCTTAAAACCTGTAGCAAATGGCTGAATGCCTTTCGCTTTAAGCTGTTCGCATGCCGTTTCATATTCTTTGATAGTCTTAGGAAGGGTTGTAATTCCTGCATCAGCAAATAATTTCTTATTGTAAATAAATGAATGGGATTGAACAAGGAAAGGATAACCGGTGATTTTGCCATCCAATGTGACACCTGTCAATGCTGTCGGTTCGAGTAAATTGACAAAGGCTTCATTGGTCAGATCATAGGTATAATCCTTGTAAGTAATATTATCAGCATAAGCACTGCTCATAAATACATCCGGGATTTCTCCTGAATTCAATTTGGCACTCAGTATTGTCGCATAATCATTCTGGAGTACTGTAATATCCAACGTATTTCCTGTTTCAGCATTGTACGCCGTTTTCATATCATTATACTGCTCAGTCAGTTCCGGGCTATAAAACAATAATTTCAGAGTAACAGGTTCACTTTTGGTTGCCTGTTCTGGTGCGGTGGATGCCTCCTGACTCCCGGGCTGAGTGGATACTGCAGAACTGGTATTCTGGTCTGATGCTGAATTGCCGCCACAGCCTGATAGCAAACCAACAATCAATCCAATGCAGATAAGAAAGGATAAGGTTTTTTTCATTGCAATTGCCTCCTTTTATTCAACAGTTAATGTTGTTAATTAAATTTTAACTGGAACAGTATGAAACCGGAATGTAGAAAAATGAAATCTGATTAGTAATAAAATGAAATGATTCTGATAATTTTTAACAGTTAACAAAAATTAGATTATGGTTGGAATCAAAGAATGGAATCTCCTCCCATTTCAGCAAAGTCAGAACGGATAAGCTTCACAAGTTCAGCCAGAGCGAGTTTCTCATCAATGCCGTCAGCACGGATTACAATCTCAGTCCCGCTATAAATATCAAGTGACATCAAACCGATTATACTTTTGGCATTAGCCATTTTCCCATTACGAATAAGCCAGATGTTCGAAGCATACTTTTCGGCGATTCTCACCAGTAAAGCATCAAGTCTGATATGCAAGCCCGCAGGATTATTCATGTTAACAACGGCTTCTACCATTTATACTGCTCCTTTTCGTCTAGTTCATATTAATATGTTGCTATTTTACCACGCGTTGTTAAAAACATGCAATGTACTATTTAATCCTTTTATCCCGTATCAATAGCTTTTCCGATACAATAAACCAGAGACAGGATGTATAAAACTATGCTTATAGTCTCTTTTGATAAGTCGGACTCTCCACACCGTTCATCACAGGCATTCTTATATCCGTCAGCACAATGTCCGGGCACAGCCTGCCAGCCATTTCATACGCCTGCATCCCGTTCTCGGCCATCCCTGCTACTTCCATATCGTCCTCAAGTTCGAACTGTCAACGAAATTGATATAAAAAATTAGATGTATATCAACAATTAATAGCATTTCCCCTGGATTTTTTCTTTTTGTTCTATAGGCAAAAAAGCTTCGGAAACAAAACATCCACCTTCACGATATTCACTTCGGACAAGGATGTAAAATCATCAAAAAAACCGGACTCAACATTTATCAGTATACAATTTCAAAGTAATAGAAGGAATTTAGAAAAACATATTGAATATTGTTATTTGCAACATCAAATAAATGGACTGACTTATATAATTGCAGGATTAATTCCTGCTCTGGAGGAATCACTGTAGTCTAAATTTCATGGTATATCAAAACATTGGTGCAGGATGATGTAAATGCAATTGCTGTAAGGATTAAAAGAAAACAAGTCAATTTTTTAATGATATATCGCATACTGATTATACCTCCTGAAAAACTAATCGCCTCAGATTCTAAAGTATCATTCAAAAAGTAATATGTTAAGTGACTTGCATCATAAAAGCAGTCATGTTTTTGAATGTTTTTTCTGCCATCATCTCACAACTGCCTCAAATATAATCTATATTTTAAGGTACTCCAAAGAATCTATATCTATAATTAAGTATTAAGAGAGGTAATGGATGTTACATGGAGAAAAAATGACAATAATAAGAAATTCAAAAATTATAGTTTTACTATTGATATTACTGACCATAACTGGAGCTTGTGCGAGTAATGCTGCACACTATACTGACGATATAGCAGCTACTTC
>JAEWQC010000100.1 GCA_023399355.1 Bacillota bacterium
TACACACCTTCCACAACTTCTGTCGGTGTTACCTATTACTATGTGGTGGTTACAAATACGCTGACGACCCAAAGTGGTGTAAAAACAACAACCAACACCAGCAGCGAAAAAACGGTAATTGTGCTTGCAGAGCCTGCGGCTAGTTATCCAGTTTCAACAAATTCAACATTAAATAATATTACTTTGGACAACACAAGTGCAACACAATACCAGAACTATACGACAAACATAATCGCAGACCCAGGATATTATCTGCCTGACAGGATAACTGTCACGATGGGCGGCAGGATACTGACCGACGGAGTTGATTACATCTATTCAAAGACATCCACACGAGCAGGGACTGTAACGGTTTACAATGTGACCGGAGAGATAGCCATAACTGCGACAGGCGTTTTGATTCCAACAAAGGAATACACAATAAGCTTCAACTCCAACGGTGCGGATGCAGCAGTTCCTGCCATAAGTGGAGAATTTGGTGACACCATACGCCTCCCTGCCCCGACAAAAGCAGGCTTCAGCTTTGCCGGCTGGTACAGGGACAGTAGCTTTGCTACCTCTTATGCTTCTACCACCATGGGCAAAGAAGATATTACCCTGTTTGCAAAGTGGGAGCCCATTACTTACAACATATCAGGTAATGTGAAGGATGAAGACAATGCGAATGTCAACAATGCGTCGGTAAGGCTTATGGCGGGCAGCCGTAAAGTTGCGCAGGCAGACACAGACATGAATGGCGATTTCAATATAAGCGGTGTTCCTGAGGGTATGTATAATTTAGTTATCACGAATAGCGACCAAACGATTACGATTACCTTGGTTATCACCGTTTTGAACAGCAACCTTACAACCGGCTCGGTTACTTTGCCAAAAGGTAAGAAAAACAGCGTGGTAGAGGTTAAGAAAGATACTCCTGATATTGTTGTTGATAAGTTAAATGACTTCTTCAGCAGCGATAAATTTACACAGGACGACAGAAATGTTGTTGATGCCGGCGGAACGGTTGAAGTAAAGCTGTTAGTTGAGGAAAAGGAGGAAAGCGGTGACAATACAGCTGCAAATGCAGACAGCATTAAGACTTCAGCCGAAGGAAGCGGTAAAGCGGTAGGTATTTTTCTGAACTTAACCTTAAGCAAAATCATCACTCCAACAGGTGGAGCAGCAGAACAGCCCATTCTCATAGACGAGCTTTCCGACCTGTTAATCATTAACATACCACTTCCGGCTGAGCTGCAAGGCAAGAGCGGATATGTAATTTATCGTTATCATGGTGCTGCAGTTCAAACAATTACCGAGTTGGTTAACGATGGCGAATATATTGAGGTGAGCTCTGACGGAAAGTCCATAAAGCTTCACACCAAAAAATTCTCAACCTATGCAGTTGGCTATACAACGTCATCGACTCCTCCAGCCAATAATACCGGCGACGGTTCAAGCAACAGTGCAGGTGGGAATGCAGTACCATCAACAATCACAATTGAGCCGGTTGAGGGAGGCAGAATTGTGATTGGCACTGATAATAAGACCGCCGCAATTACACCTGATAACGGATATGCAATAGCTGATGTAATTGTAGATGGAAAGAGCATAGGATTAACCGAAAAATACACCTTTACAGACGGAGCTGCTCACAAAATCAGCGCAGTTTTTGTGAAGAAAACCGAACTTCCATATTACAATCAAAATGGCGGAAAGGTTTACATCGGTTTTTCCGCCATCGAAGGAAACTTCTGCAAATATATCGCACCCGCAAATGTCACTGTAAAGTTTATGGAAAATCCGAAGAATTTTATAGACAATTCGATTGCATGGGCAAAACCAAGCATTGACTTTGTAACGGAGCGTGAAATATTCCTTGGTACCGGGCAAAATAGATTCAGCCCGAATGCAGGAATGACAAGGGCCATGTTTGTAGCGGTTATCGGAAGGCTTTATGAACGTTCCTACGGCAGTGTTTCAGGGACAAACACCTTCTCTGACGTTGATACAAAGGACTACTATGCAAAATATGTTGCATGGGCAAATAAAAATGGTATTATCAAGGGCGTTGGAGAAAACAAGTTTGATCCCAATGCCAATGTAACCCGCGAGCAAATGGCAGTGATTATGTCTAAATTTGCAGCACTTCTTAAAAAGACAGCAGTTGCAGACGTATCCCTCACATATCCCGATAGCGCAAGTATTTCATCCTGGGCAATTGAGGGGGCGAAATACTGCCAGAAAACAAAAGTGATTGAAGGCAGAACCGGTGGTATCTTCGCACCTCGGGAAAGTGCAACAAGAGCTGAGGCAAGTGCGATACTGCAAAGGTTTATTGCAAATATGCTTAAATAATTTTAAGTATATTTCCAATTCCCTCACCGCTTATTTGTGTGGTGAGGGAATTTTGTATTTGCTCAAAAATTCTAGGATGTCCACTGCAAAAACTCATCTACCGGCTGCGGAGAATCCATACCTTGGCATACAAAAGCGAATCACTTTTACCTCAAAAAATGAAAATGGAACAGCAAATTACACCTGTATCTTTCCTGCAAGCAAAAGCATCTGTAGCTGTTATGATTCAATTATCTTCTATTTGCGTTGATATTCATGACGGAACATCCGGGGAAAGACTTTACGTAAGAAAGTGAAGCGGGCTACAAATAAGTACGATCCGCTCATATCAAAAGCAGGGGACTTTGAGCCCATGAGCATCAACAGTCCTGCGAACCTGGCCATGTAATTATATATGGTATGAATTCTATATGAAAAAATCAAAATAATTTTTGTTTTATCTTTACCCTAGAGGATAAAGAATACAGTGGCCTGAACTACGAACCGTTCCGTGCTTTCAGGACGGAAAGTCGATATATCAGGTTGGATGTGTCGGAATGGCTATTATCCATAATGCGATTGAGGCGTATTGACTTGGTAACAATGAAGCACCTGTCTGAGGCTATACTGCCAGGCAGCAACCATTCTCCAAAGACATACTTCGTGTTCAGGATGGGAGTGATGGCCTTGATGCCAGTAAACATGACGGCAGAGGCTCATTGTCAAGAAGACCGTGGAATAAATGCGAGGAAAATGGCAGGTAATGAAAACGTGAGAAAAATGAAGATATCCTAACTGTGGAGTGTCCGTTTTATCGAGAAAGGGTCATAATAAGAAATAGTCGGAATCTCGATCGGTTGGTAGCCATATTTCTCAAAGACATCAGGTATACTGGAATGCTTTCATGTTAGGTTAGGTCAGTATATTGCTAAAAACTTGAGGCTTTGGTAAAATATTATCAGAGTTCCGAAAAAGCAAATTCCCAGCGGGAATTGGGAATATATTACATAGAAAAAGGAACCTATTCAAAACTTAAGAGTAAATTAGAAGACTTTCTGAAACAAAATTTACTGTTACTGATAATAGCTATTCAGTTAACAAAATTAGCAATGACTGCGCTGTATAAGCTAAGTCTGTAAAGATAAGGGAGGAAGCAGTTTATGCCAATGATATCGGTTAATGATTTGGATTTTGAAGAAAAGGTTATTAAATCGAAATTACCTGTGCTTGTAGAATTCTATGCCAAATGGTGTGGCCCATGCAAGCAGATTGAGCCTATTCTTCTGAGCGTTTCGGAGGACTATTCAGGCAAATTGACTGTTGCAAAGTTTGATATTGACGAAAGTGAATTGACTCAGGAAAAATATAAAGTCACAGGTATACCTACCATGCTGGTTTTTAAAGATGGGAAAGTAGCTTCAAAAAGACGCGGAATGAAAATCCGCCAAGAAATATATGAATGGCTACAAAGCGTATTGGGAGAAAAGCTCTCCGGCCAGCAGTTTTGATTGTAAGTGTTAAATACAGTGTGTCTTTTTTTAAAACTATCTTCCTTTACAATAAATCCACATATTATCTGACTAGTTAGATAACATGTGGGTTCACACAACAAGTGAGCTCTTTGGCGGCAATCCAATCGTTGTGTTCAATTACGAACTGACAAGGAGTACAGATCATCTCAGGGATCTCTACCTGAAAAACGGCTATCATGGGATGATCACCGGCGATGCATATGTTTCATATGGGCTGCTGGAAGAAGAATCTAATGGCGATATCACCGGCACCGGATGCTTCATGCACAGCCGGAGACAGTTCGTAGTTGCAATCCTTGTACGCAACCTGAAAGGGCTAAGCCCTGAGGCTGTAAAGCATCTACCTGAATACAGAAATCGATGCGATCTATGATGCAGAAACACCTTTAAAAGGACTGCCTGAACAGGAACGCTTGGAGCGCCGGAATACCTAGGTGACACCCAAAGTGGATGCGTTCTTTGATTATCTGCATTCCCTGGATATGGATGACCCTTCGTACAGTGACAGGTTACGGGACGCAGTCAGCTATTCCCTACATCAGGAAACCCGTTTGAGGATGTTCCTGGAAGACGCATCCATTCCAATGGATAATGGGCACTGTGAGAGGAAGATACGTCCCTTCGCCATTTCCAGATCGAACTGGCTGTTCAGTTATTCACTCACCGGTGCCGAGGTGATGGCCATTATCTTCACTTTGGTAGAAACGGCCAAAGCCAATCAGGCTCATCCCTATTACTATCTGATGTATCTTCTCCAAAAGATGCCGAGCCATATAGAGGAAACCTGCCTCGACTTCCTGGATGATATGATGCCGTGGTCGGAAACCTACCGAACTTATGAGAAAACATCCAAGGAGGAAACCTTCCGATACTGCTCGGATATGGAACCTGTTATCTTGCCCAAAACACCACGGAAGAAAGATCGGGCATCCTGATCACTGCCTGTAGTGTGAAGGCAAATCTGATAAAGACTATTCAGCCGGGCGGTAGCAGACTGCTTCCTGGCATATCAGTCGTGTATTTATTAGTCAAGTCTGAGAAATGAGTCATTTTTTAGACTGGCCAGAGCATCTTATTATTACCAGAATCGCTTGTTTGGATCAGTTGTATAGCATTTCTGGCTTGAGGTATCTAGACACATAGTATTGTCGAGTAGCAAGGGCGTCTCGCGACACCCAGGCCCTCACAGATCCGTGCAGGCGCAATTAACGCACACGGCTCTTCATCTTGAGATTTGCGACTGCTAGCTGTAAATGCTTACTCGAACACTTGGTAACGGTAATGGAAATAGTTTGAGTAAGTCATTGAACCCTTCCCATGTGTAACTGCGCTTCTGGCTTCTGCGATTTAGCCATTTGAATAGTGTCTGTGCCGTCTGGAAATAGTAGGTGTGGATACACGCACTGTTGTCGGTAATACCGTAGTATTGGTAATGTCCACGCAGCTTCAGCTTCAAAGCCTCGATTAGCTGGCTAACTGGCAGGTGTCGGTTTTCTCTTATCCATTCTTTCATCTCTGCCAATCGTATCCGCATTTTCTTCTTGGACGTTTTTCGCTTTACCCGAAAATATCCTTTTTGGCTCTTGGAGCAGTAATGCGTAAATCCAAGAAAATCAAATGTTCCCGGCTTCCCGAGGCCTTGTCGCCTCCTGTTTTCCTGAGCAAATCTTCCGAATTCAATCAGCCGCGTTTTCTCCGGTTCCAGTTCTAACCCAAATTCCCTGAATCGCTTTCCTACTGATTCCAGAAAACGTTCCGCTTCGTCCTTGTACTGGAATGTGGCTACAAAATCACGATGTAGATAACCAGCCCGCACTCTCCCCGGCAAGTAGGTTTGAAAATCTTGTTAAACCATAACGCCAATGTGTAATACATGTAAATGTTTGCAATGATTGGCGAGGCCAAGTTGCCTTGCTCCGATCCTTTGCTCGTCGCGCGCCACTTCCCTTCTTCCTGCACACCTGCCGTCAAGGTTTTCTTGATTAACCATAGAATATTGGGATCAGCAAGCCTGAATGTGACGAGTTGTAGAATGATATCGTGTTCCATATTATTGAAGTACCCACGAATATCGGCGTCAATGACATAACCTGTTTTGCCTTTCTCAATGAGTTGGTTCAAGGCTCGGAGCGCAGTATGGCAGTTGCGGTTCGGGCGAAATCCATGCATAGTATCGTGAAATCTGCCTTCGAAGACTGCAGCCAAAACGCGGCTGAGCGCATCTTGTACAAGCTTGTCTTCGTACGCCGCGATGCCCAGTGGCCGCATTTTACCGTTGGCCTTGGGAATATAGACACGTAGTGATGGCTGTGGACGGTACTGCTTTCTTTTGAGCCTAATTACCAGGTCGCTTAGGTTTTCTTCTAAGTCAGCTTCATACGCATCCTTCGTTACTCTGTCCACGCCTGTTGCCTTTCTCCCATTCATTTCTCTATGACACTGCCGTAGCAGGTCTACGTCGATCAGATGGTAAAGTGACGTGAACACCATTTTGGGGTTCTTGACTGCCAATTCGCTTATCCTCTCCAGTTTTGTTCCCATTCTTTCTCCTATCCCTGTGTATAGAGAATGTTTCCCTCAGAGAGGGCCCTTTGATGTGATGGCCTTTCCTCCTGCAGCATTACCCGCGATCATTGGTACTACGCCATCATCCGACTCCCACGCTCTATTTGGTCTCCTCCGTTTGCTGCGTTGTTCGACCATACTCCACTTCGGAGAGATGCGTGGGTCTCCCGAGTTACCGCCTGTACTTTGTATAGCATGCCTGGCTCATAGACCCCGGGGCAGCTCTCGAACACTAGCCATTCGCACTCGTGAGTGTTGTCTTCTGGGGCGTCAATACCATCGTCCTGCACCGTTAAGTATTTTCGGGGCTCAATCACATTCAGGCCTACTATCTAGCTGCTTACGCTTAAGTTACCATATTGCTACGATACCTCCAAAGCTGGCTACCGGTGACGCGGCTACGCCTTTCCGGACGGGGTTTCCTCCCGCTATTACAAGCGACCTTGCTCGGCCGCAACTGACGCTTACATTCTATCTAATGTAATAGACAATATTGTCAAACTAATAAACAACAATAATTACTCGATTTTTAATTTATGAATAAAATGAAAGCTCTCCTGCAAAACAGTGAATTTTGTTTGCAAAAAAGCTTTGAAACTTAATTATATATTTTAAAATTTAATTATACACTTTATAACTTAATTATACATTTTACAACTAAATTATACAAACACATTCGCAAGTTATTAAGGTATACTGGGAAACTCCGATATTACCCTCGAAAATTCACATATTAGAAATGCAAGTTATTATGTAACCTATGCTAACCACTAGTGATTACCCATTGTAGTGCACTTAAAAAACTGTTCTCCATTTTCAAAATAAGGTCCAAATTTCGAATAGAAAGAATCACTGATAAATGATCCATTACCGAATAGAACGATCCTGGATTTAATTTTATCACGCTTTATTTCAGCTGCCGCAGCTATGTTAAATGGTCCAGATGCACTTTTCATATTATTAACAACTGGCTCACTTACAGATTTTTTACTCGTCATCAATAACGGTATTACACGAACACTCTTATTCATTTTCACAGTTTTTATACTACTGCATTTTGTCAAAATAATGGAAAAAGGTGATATATTCACTTCACTCACCAGCATATCCGGGACAAATGTATAACAGTCTTCTACTAAATGCTTTTGTGTGTCATTCTCCTTAATTTTGTCATACCCCGGCACTAGATTGTACTTTAACATTATTAACTCGAAATTTATAAAACGTTTACGTGGTGTAGATGAGTCAAAAAGAAGCATTAACTTTCCACCTTTACTTATGTATGCGAATATTAAGTCTTTCTCCGCAGCCGTTAGGTCTTCTCATGGTTGTACAATGACTAGAACTCCCAAATCTGATGGGATTCGTTTCTTCGCCTTTAAGTTAACAGATTTGATTGCAAAATTGCATTGAGCCAAATCACCTTTTACCTTTTTAAAAGATTTATCAACCAACGGTTCACCATGACCTTCCGAAAAATATACTATAATAGTTGGTGTAGGAGCTGGTGTAGGAGTTGGAGTTGGCGTTGGAACTGGGGTTGATACCGGAGTTGGTGCTGGAGTGGGTATTGGGATATCCATTACAGTAACATAACAATTGGCAAATACATTCTCGTTCATGGAACAAAAAACTTTAACCACAGCCGTTCCACTTTTTAACGCGGTTATTTTCCCATACAAATCTACATCAGCAACAGTTGTATCACTGGAAGAATACCTTATTAACTTTTGTGTAGAATTTTCCGGATTAAACGAAACCCCAAAGCTACACGATTGCCCAATAGTAAGAGTGACGCCAGTAATGCTCAGACCAATACTTTGCAACGGTACACTTTCAATAGCTGATATTGGAATGGAAAGTAATATTATCATTAAGATGCTAATAACTATCAATACTGGTTTTTTCATTATACATCTTCCTCTCATTATTCAAGCATTACCTCATTTGTTCCGTCCAATCCGCAACAATACCTGTGGTTATCTGCTTTTGAATAATACAGATATGTTCCATTTGACGAAAGAAATTGCTTTCCCGAGTAAACCAGGTTTTCCTGCAAGAGGGTTTTATTTGTACCATCTATATTTACCAAATACAAATGGATATTCGGGTTTGATGCGCTTTGAGATTCATCGTCAAGGAAATAGATCTTGTCTTTAATAATCATAAACTCTTTTATCTTATTCCCTCCCGTTATGATTGCTTGAGATGCTCCATATATCGTCATTCTTGAAATGCAGTTCTGAAATGGAAGACTGTTTACAGGTTCACAGCAATAATACAGATAATCGCCTATTAGGCATACATCTGTTGTGACAACATCGTTCATTTTCGTGATATGATTTTTGTCAATGGTTGAACGGTACAGGTACTTATCTGTATAGAAAATATATTCACCATTTAAGTCCGATATCGCCCCTTTATAAACACTAACTCCTTCTGTTTTTGTATTATCCTTATCGCTGTCAGCAAACGAAATAATTGTCTTCAAGTATTCTCCGCTTTCAATAATGCCATCTTTATTATAATCTATAAAAAAGACAAGATATAACTTGTTAAGTTGAACATTTTCGATTAAATATTTTGTAAAATCATATTTACCGGCATTTTTCATACTTATACTGTTGATTTCCCACAACACATCTACTTGATTATTATCCGATTGATAAAGTACTTTCGCCCTGCTATCCTCTGGTTTGTCCGACAAATAGATATAATGATGAGCTTCATTATTGATGAATAATGTTTCATAAGGTCCATTTGACGCCATTCCCGTCCCGCATGAAAAATAAGCGAGACTATCCACAGAGATATTTTCCTTTACCATTCCGAAAGAGTTTTCATTATCCAGGGCAGCTACACACATTGGACCATCAACAGGCATGAGAAACCGGAAAGAGAATTGCTTTCTATTCAGCTGAATTTCCTCATTTTGCTTGCTTGCTATATATTCTTTTCCATCCTGAAAAATAGAAATCTTCACTTTTGGTATATATAGAGAAGTCCCAGAAGTTTTAAATTTAATTGAATACGATTTTTGCAGGCTATTGCCGCTTTTGTCTGTGACTGCTTTTGCTGGAATCGTCAATGTATATTTTGTGTTGGGAACTAAATTGGTTTTGACTTTAACAATGAGTTGATTATTATATAAACTCTTTATAATATTTACGGGCTTCTTCTTATCATCTTCCAATTTGATTTTAGAAAATACTCCACCGATAAAAATTGGTTCGTTGAAGGAAAATGAAAAGATTCTATTTAATTCTACATTTGATGAATTGTTATTCGGAGATGTAAAAATAACTTTTGGTGGCACTGTGTCCTCATTAATAGCAATAATACTCGAATTGCATATCAATATAATCAAAATAACACATAAACAAGATATTCGATTTCTCATGAAATAACCATCCTCATTAATATTTATTGGTTATAATACCTATTTTAATTTATTTTAGCATACCAATCCAATTTATTCCACAATTTTAGATTTGACATTTATAACATAAAAAAAGTTTTTGCAATTATATATATACTATTATTGTTAATGGATTGTAACAAAATCAAAACACTGCATAAAACAAAAAGACTGGTAAATAAAATACCAGCCCAAGTACAAGAATAATGTATATAAAAGAGAATCCGTTTTCATGAATTTAATCAAATCTAATTTGATTAAATAATCGTTTTACATAATCCAAGTCTCGCAACATGCTACCTAAGCGCCTTTCAAGGTTCGATATCGGAAGGTATCACCCGCATTTGCTAAACCCGCAGTGTCTGCATATGACGCAGCCGCCTTCATGTTCTACTGGCTTGCCGCATTCGGGACAGAGGGACAATGTAGGGGTGTTGTTTTCATCGGCATCGGCATCGGCATCTTTTTCGGGGTTCATGCAAATGTCCCTGATCGTACAGGTTTTGCATTCCGTTGAACACATGGCAGTTGGTCTGGGAGTATTCGTTGAATGTATATCGGCATCTTCAGCTGGAGTGGCTTCCGGTTTTGCAACGCGTCCATTACTGCTGCTGTTGTCATTGCCGTTACCATTGCCATTGCCGCTGCCGTTCTGGAGCTTCAGGACCTTTTCTACCAGACGTCCGATGGCATCCGGGCAGGACAGGACTTTCAAATCTTTCTGCTTGATAGTAGACGGGCATCTGATTCCCTTGAGCTGTTCAACAATGGATTTTGCGTCGAGGCCGGATCTCAATGCGATAGATACAAGTCGGCTGGTTGCTTCCGACTGTGATGGACAGCCTCCCGCACGGCCTGTGTTTGTAAACACCTCGCAAATGCCATGTTCGTCATAATTAACTGTGATATAAAGATTTCCGCAGCCGATTTTGACTTTTTCTGTAAAGCCTGTAGTGATATCAGGCCTCGGCCTTGGCGATATTCTTGATGCTGAGCCTTCTGGTTTTTCCAATCCGGCTCCAGTCTCATTTGTGCTATCAGCTTTGCCCTCATCCTTGCCCTTGACCACGCCTATGTTTAGAACCTGCATGTCGCGGCTGCCGTCCCTGTATATGGTGACACCTTTGCAATAAGTCTTGAAAGCCAGTTCAAATACAGCTTTCACGTCATCCCTGGTGGCATCATGGCTCAGGTTTACGGTCTTGGATACCGCATTATCGGTATATTTCTGGAACGATGCCTGCATCTTGACATGCCACTCAGGTGAAATATCATGTGCTGTGACAAATACATCCTGCACTTGCTTTGGAATTTCCGCGAAACCAAGCAACGAACCTTTTTTGGCAATACGTCTCATCAAATCATCCGAGTAGAAGCCTTCTGCAGACGATACCTCCTTGAAAATGGGGTTTACTTCGACCAGTTCGTCATTATCCATTACATTTCTAATATAGGATATGGCAAATATAGGCTCAATCCCGCTGGAACATCCTGCAATAATGCTTAATGTGCCGGTTGGTGCAATGGTGGTGGTGGTTGCATTGCGGACCTTGACGCCCAGATCCTTGTAGATGCTCTTATCAAAATACGGGAATACGCCCTTTTTCTCTGCCAGCTCTATTGACATGCTCCTGGCTTCATCCTGTATGAAATGCATGACCTTTTCTGCCAGATTGATTGCTTTCTGAGAATTGTACGGTATGTCAAGCTTGCAGAGCAAATCCGCCCATCCCATGACGCCAAGGCCTATTTTCCTGGTTCCCGTAGTCATCTCGCTTATTTGCGGAAGCGGGTACTGATTCACTTCAATCACATTATCAAGGAAATGCACTGCTTTCCTGACAACACTTCCAAGCCTGTCATAGTCGACTTCCACCTTGTTGCCGTTGCTTTTTACCATGATGCTAAGGTTTATGGAACCGAGGTTGCAGGCCTCATAAGGGAGCAAGGGCTGCTCTCCGCAGGGATTGGTGCTTTCAATCCGGCCTAAATCCGGGGTGACATTGTCCTTATTGAGCCTGTCGATGAAAATAATGCCGGGCTCACCGTTGTTCCATGCATTATCTATAATCAGGTCAAAAATTTCCTTTGCATTTTCCTGCCTTACCACCTGCCCGGTCTTGGGATCGACTAGATCATATAACTGCCCTTTGCTGGCTGCGGTCATGAAATCTTCCGTAATCGCAACACTTATATTGAAATTGGTGATATCCTTGTTGTCCTGCTTACAGGTAATAAATTCGCGGATATCCGGATGATCGACCCTCAGGATACCCATATTGGCGCCTCTTCTGGTCCCACCCTGCTTAACCGCCTCTGTTGCGGCATTAAAAACCTTCATGAAGCTGATCGGTCCACTGGCTATACCGCCGGTAGAATTGACGCTTGCTCCCTTGGCTCTAAGCCTTGTAAAGCTAAAGCCCGTACCTCCGCCACTTTTATGAATTAGTGCAGCATTTTTAATGGAGTCAAAAATGCCCTCCATTGTATCTTCAATTGGCAAAACGAAGCAGGCGCTCAACTGTCCGAGAGGTCTTCCCGCATTCATCAGTGTGGGTGAGTTGGGCAAGAACTCAAGTTCTGCCATCAATTCGAAGAATTCCTTTTCGATTTTCTTCAATTCGGGAGCTGTAGCATAGGGTGCGTCTGCCTTGGCGATTGCCTTTGAGACGCGTTTGAACATACTTTCGGGGTCCTCAAGCAGTTTACCAGTTTCGTCTTTCGTCAGGTACCTTTTTTCAAGGACCTTTACTGCATTTTCGGAGAGTTTCATTCGACTTCCTCCTTGAATTGAATCACTATATTTAGTATGTTATATTTTTCCTGGCACTGTATATTGTATCATTTCTGACGAACAAGTCAATATGGAAGTCGCATATTTAAATAGTAATTATGTCCTATTGAAAAAATTAAAGAGATATGCTTTTACTGAAAATCGGATTAAAAGCAAGAAGGCTCACCAAATTATGGTTATAAAAGCTCATATAAAATGGCCTCTAAAATTTAGAAGCCATCTCAATTAACAAACGGAAACAATTACTTTTTCGCAAATGCTTCTTCATCATAGGTATTTGATGGATCCCATAATATCCATTCTTCACACCCTGCATCATAAACCGCTTTTATCTGCTCTTTTACCTGCTCCGCTCCGTAATTCTGATACATTTTCTTACCATTTTTCGGTCTGAGCCATGAAGCATTAAAATCTTGCAAATATGGCCTTACGCCGGCTTTATAGTCACTTACTTTAGATAATCTTTCCTTTCCTTTGACTAAAGTATTGTAAACCACCTTGTAGGGCTCAAGATCAGGAGCCGGGAATTCAACCTTGTTGACAATCTGTCCATATGCGTAATGAGAGGGATAGACCATTGGTGAAATGTAGGAAATATTTTTACCCACCTCTTCCAGATACTGACCTATTCCCTCCGTATCGGCAGGGCTTTCAAAAATTATTCCAAACACATCTGCAGATACCGGAACGCCAGGCATTTCATTGGCTGCATAGGTAAGGAATTCACTAATCGCCTGATATTTTTCCTTTGTCATACCTGAGAAATCCATTGTTTTCTTATTCCCATCACTCGGGAAACGCACATAGTCGAACTGTATTTCATCAAAGCCCTTTGCAACAGCTTCTTTGGCTATACTGACAAGATAGGCCCAGGCATCTTTATTGTATGGGTTCAGCCAGCTTAACTTCTTGTTATCCTTCCATATGCCGCCATTTGTACTTTTAATTGCGAGATCAGGTCTTTTAACTGAATAGGCAGGATCCTTAAACGCTACCAACCTGCCAATGACATGTACTCCATTATCATGGAACGCTTTCAATACTTTGTCCGGATCATATTTTTTCAGCCAGGTGCCATTGGCTTTCACCTCGGGAACCTGTGATTCATAGCCGACCTTTCCGTCATCGTCCTTGATATCGATAACGTAGGAGTTTATTTCAGTGTTTTTAGTGAGCTCAATAAAATGATTTACTTTTGCAGTACTGCCAACCGTCCAACCAGTCAGGTAGAGCGCCTTCACTTTTATAACAGAGGGCGTTTCTGTCGTCGGTTTGTTTTCTGTAACGGTCGAGGTATCATTGCTTGTACCAGCTGTCACATCCAGTGAATTATTACTTTGCTCAACCGTTGTTTGCGCCTGAGTACCTTGTTGCGAAGTAGTCTTCTCAACTGACTTGTCTGGATCGGCACCTCCAAGCTTGCCTGTCGTACACCCTGACAGCAGCAGGATGCAGGATAAACCCACCATAAGTACACTTTTTGCTCTAAACTTTACCATAATTTGTATTGCCCCCTCAATTTTATCTTTTGTCAAAATCGATGCCTATTTATTTTATGTTTACCCGGCTATTTTATTATAGGTATTTATTAGTTCTTAGTTCTTTTAAATACATTTTACATAACAATTCAAATAATAGCATAAATAGTCGCAAAAATAAGTTAAAAATAATTTAATGTCGACAAAAAATTCCGCAGAGTACGACAAAAGCCTGAAACAATTTTGTTTCAGGCTTTTGCTGGCTCCTCAAGTAGGACTCGAACCTACGACCCTGCGGTTAACAGCCGCATGCTCTACCGACTGAGCTATTGAGGAATATAAATCTGGCGGAGACCTACTTTCCCGGGTCGTTGCCAACCAAGTATCATCGGCACTGAGAAGCTTAACTTCCGTGTTCGGGATGGGAACGGGTGTGACCTTCTCGTAATAACCACCAGAAAAT
>JAEWQC010000189.1 GCA_023399355.1 Bacillota bacterium
GTCATAGTCTTCATCCGTTATGACTTCCGTTATCTGGGGATAATAAAAATTTTCGCCGTCACCGATCACCTCAATGGAAAAGGACCGGCCTTCCAGGTATTCCTGTATCACAATTTTCCCATTCATACCGGCAATTACCGCTTCCGCTTCTTCTGCCGACCAGGCCTTATGCACCTGGCTGCTGCCGCTCAGGTTATCCGGTTTGATAATAACAGGGAACTTACACTCCGGATATTTCCCAGGCAAAGGCAAACCCAGGCTTTCAAACAATTGATTGGATGCAGTTTTTGAAGAGGAAATCCGGTAGCTGCCCTCGTCAAAAATGACTTTCCTGCCGGTGATCTCTCCATACTCCAGAAGCTTATGCAATACCCTGTCATTCTCTATCGCAGGGATAATCACATCTGCTTCTTCGAACAGCTGCAGCATCCTGAAGTCCGAAAATATGTTTTCCTGAACAAAGCGGTCTGCCAAACCGATTGCAGGAGCGTCTGCACTTTTATCAACAAGAATCGTATAGAACCCTGCCTTTTTTGCCAGATAGGCAATTTCAATCCCCTGCAGCTTACCTCCTGCAATTAGAACTTTTATCATGCCGGCAATCTCCCCGTCTCATTCCGCCGGGACTGCAACCAGCTCTCATACTCTTCGGCAGTGGCCGCCTGCAGGCCGCATTTGCGAATACTTCCCTGAATTCCCTCAATTGTGCGATGCCCTTCGTCAATATCATAAACGGCGTTGGCAACTCCGGCATACCCTTCCTTCGGAGGAATAATCGATGTAATGACATTGGCTCCGGCATCCAGTCTCTCTTCAAGCCCTCTCAGTCCATCTACGTCAAGTGAGGCCGGTATCAGCAGCATTGGGAAAATCAGCCGCATGACTGCAATATTCAGAAGTTCACTCAGGAAGCTGCTTTGTTCACACTCTTCCATGGGACTTCCCTTCTGAGGGATAAACGTCATTGTTCTTACCTGGGATGCTCCCAACCTCTTCATATACTCAAAAGATTCCACGTATTCCGCAAGCTGATTTCCCACCCCTGTCAGCAAGCCTTCTTCCACCAGCAGCCCCTTCTTTTTTGCATATTCCTTGGCATGAAGCCGGGCCTGATAATCCTGACCGGCTCTTAGTTTCCCGAACAATACACTGTTATGGGTTTCCTGATACAGGGCGTACCAATCCGCTCCAGCCCGGATAAGCTCATCGATTACCTCATCAGGCAATACTCCGGGTGAAATCATGACGGGGAGCTTTGTTTCGTCCTTAACCCTCCTCACAATTTCTGTCAGCCTGTCCGGATGATCGATAAAATACGGATCCTCCCCCATTGTCAGATCTATCAAATGGATTCCTGCCTCTTTCATTCCCTTTGCGGTACTGATGATTTCATCCACAGATTTTCTATACCGGGGAGGCATGTTATTTGAATTTCGAAAATAACAAAAGGAACAATTATTTTTGCAATAGGTTGAAAAATATACAAAGCTGTATAAAAACACCTTTGAACCAAAATACCTTTTCCTTACTCTCCTTGCCGTTTCAAATATCCGGTCAAGCGCCACCTTCTCCTTTTGCTCCAGCAAAAACAGTACCTCTTCCTCTTCCAGTTCTCTTTCCTCAAGGCTTTTCCCTAAAATCTTTTCCAGTCTCATCTGCTTCAGCATCCTTTGCTCTTTTATATAACGCACCGGTTCAAAAGAAATTTTTTCGGATTTAGTAAATTTTCTTACCTCTGCGCATTTCAGGGAGGCAGGAGATATGCTCACCACCTGTAGAGGCGGGGGAGACATATCTCCTGCCCGTTATATTGTCAGTTCCAATTTGCTGATCACCGGGACGGACAGCCTCCTGGTATGAATACAGTTGTGCCCGATGAATTTAAACTTTTTATTTTCTGCGTAGTCGAATAAAAGCTCCATATACTCCCTGTCCCCGGCACGGTATCTCTTCGCAGTAATATATCCCGCCCGTTGCAGGGAATAGGAGGTTTTCCCGCATAGATGCACCAGTGACTGATCCAGATGGTCTTCCAGCTTTTTCAGATATGCGGCGGTGGCAGCTCCGCTTATTTCCCTGTAGAATGGCTCGCCAACCAGTTCCATCACCCCTTCCGGATCAGCAAAGGAAATGACCCTGACACCGCGTTTTACCGCTTCAATGGTGTACTCCGCCAAAGAATCCGCGATGGTATGCAGCGTCCCGATCAACAGCGCTTTGTTTTTTCGAGGGTATGAGTACAATTGGGTTGGATTGACTAATGCCGCCAATATGGAAAACGGCCCGGTTACCTCCAGAACAATTTTCTCACCGGAATGCCCGGAAATGCACTTTAGTATATTTTGTATCGCCTCATGCTCCAGGATGGACCGGTTGAAATCGATCTGCTCCAGATTCTGATGAACATAATCCGATACAGTGATCGTACTTCCAATCACCCTGGGCTTTGCACCGTATGCAACAGCCTCTGCTTTCTGCATGATCGGAAACAACAGGTATGTCTTTTCCCCGGCCCTCTGAATCTCAGTCACGGCCCTGTCCATCAACTCCATATCCTTGAATATATCTGTCCCGATATCGAGGGCTTCCTGATTTATAGCCCTGCCGTCATTTCCCGTACAGGACCAGAGATACGGCTGATTCAGCGTAAAGCTGTCTTTCTCATGCGGAATAGCCATAGCCCTGGCAAACATGACCTGATACTCAGGATCCATGGCCGTCTCGATAAATTTTACCTTCCTGGCAATCTGTCGTGCTTCCTCTCTTTTATCTACATTAATCAATGCCAGTCTTGCTCCCAGCCCTGCCGCATTTCCAACCACTTTCACCGAATCCAGCGGACAGTCGGGGAATAGACCCAGCTTCAGTGCGTTTTCCTTATCGATATAGCTTCCAAAGGCTCCGGCCAGAATAATCTCATCGATCCGGCAAATTCCGCAGCGGTTCATCAGGGCTTTCGCTCCTGCGTAGAGGGCCGCCTTCGCCAGTTGAACCGCTCTGACATCCTTCTGTGTGACAACGATGTCTCTTTCGCCCTCGCCTTTTTTAAAATATAAGACATATTCCTTCCTGCCGTCCTGTCCGTTTCTGATTCTGTCAGAAACGATATTTTTGGCGAATTTCCCGTCCGGTTCCACAATGCCGGCTGCAGCCATCTGCGAAATGGCATCAATGATGCCTGAACCACAGATCCCTGCCGGTGTCGGTACTGTTAGCGAATTGGAGCCTATGATTCCCAACTTTGGTTCCAAAGTGACCGGGTCAATCGCCACCTTTTCAATTGCGCCCCTGCAGGCTCTTATTCCGCATTGGATCTGTGCTCCCTCTAGCGCCGGTCCTGTTGCGCAGGAGGTGGTATACAGCCCCTCCCTGTTGCCCAGACACAGTTCACTGTTGGTTCCGATATCTATGATCAGCTTCATTTTGTCCTGCAAATAAGGCTCCTCCGAAATAAGCACGGCAACATTATCCGCCCCTACAAAACCCGCTTCCGACGGCAAACAATATACATTCCCGCCTGGTAATATGTGTAGTCCCAAATCACGTGCCGAAAGTTCGACAGGCTCCGCAACTGTTGATATAAATGGAGATATTCCTATATGGGCCGGTGAGATTCCAAGTGCTATATGTTCCATAACCGTATTAAACACAAGAACAACCTCGGCAATCTGATCCGTGGAGATTTCTTCCTGCTCCGCCATTTGCCTGATTAATTCATTCAACCCCTCCATCAGAAGCATTTGCAGCTGATCCACGCCGTTTTCATTGTTTGCACAAAATGAAATTCTGGATAAAACATCATCCCCAAAGCGTATTTGCGGGTTCATCATGGAAGCTGTCTGCTTTGTCCTGCCATCCTCCAGGTCACACAAATAGGCTGCAATAGTAGTCGTCCCAACATCAATCGCCACACCGTAAGGTGGTTTATGTAAATTTTCCTGCTCGACATTGATTATTTTCGTATGATGCAAAACAGTTGCGAACAATCTCCAATTGCCTGATCTTATCACTCTGGACAACTTCTTCAATGTATCATAATCAATTTCCAGGTTCTCGTTCAGTTCCTTGTATTGACCGGTTAAAGCCTGTTTCAATCTTGTAAAATCATTCGTATTGTCTTCCAGTGTCGCTTTGTTCAGTTCCACATAATATGTCCGGACTGCAGGGTTACAATCTGTTTCTTTCTCTTTGACCTGATGAAGGATCACTTCTTCCCTTGCTCTGCCCTCAATCGGAATTTCAACCGCAACATCGCCGGTCACGGTTGCTGCACATGCAAGTCTGTAGCCAAGATCCAGCTCTTCCTTCTGCAGCAGTCTCTTTTCAGAAGCCGTTACAGGGCTGACATTCCTAACAGATGATTCAATTGCATTGTTCAGGAATACACCCGTCAATATCTTAACCTTGCATTTCCCACAGGTCTTCTGCGAACCGCAGCAGGCTTCAATATGAACTCCTGCTTCTGACGCCGCCTGTAGAATTGTCTCTCCGTCTTCGGCAGCCGTGATGATACCCATTGGTTGAAATACAATTTTCCTCTGCATTGCTTCACCTCACACATTACCGAAAAAATCCCCGCAACATCGAGTCCCTCATGGCATACCTGCGAATTCTCCTGTCATGGCGCGATTCTTACGAGTACGCCTGTTTGACCGGATTTGTTCATAAATCGCGTAAAGAAAAGAGAAGTATATGGAATACTTCTCTTTCATAATGATTATGTACCTGTATGACCGATCTGATGATGTATCCAACCTGTCTTCCTACCTGGCGGAGAGTCCCGGTGTTGCACCCGGCTATACGAATTTAGAGTCCGCATAATCACTGCGATTCACCCTCCGTATTTTGCATATCTGGATCGATACTCCCGACCGTCAACTCACTCTGGATATTGACACGAATGGAGTATCGACCCATGATACGCACTCTGTTCTTCCATAAAATGCAAATGCTGTATCGGCGAATTTGCCTGGAAGAGTTATTTGTTCCAGTAGGTAAGACCTAAATCAGTAAGTATTTTCACTGCTTCATTATATACTTCAACATATTCTTCCGTCGGCTGAAGTGTCTTCACATCATAGCACTCCTGAAATCTCTTGCCGACCGGTGCAGTCTTGTAGTCTTTCTCATAGAGTGCCACCAGTTTATCAAGAAGAATATTGACCTCATGAACATCCATACCCGCTACGGCACGTGCCGCCTCACCCATCATCCTCGCTTCCATGGCACTGAACATATCCGTGGAAACACCTTTGCTCGCTGCAACACCCGACAGGATCTCACGTCCGCTTGCCGTGTCAGTGATTGCCTGTGCCGCAGACTCAAGCAAGCACATTACCGTACATGGACCAGCTAATGTATAATACTGATTTCCCAATATCAAATGGGTATTCTCCTCGATCGCCTTCGCTGCATGTCCGGCTACCGCAAGAGCTTCCCTTGCAGTCGTGATTCCCCATCTGACATGTACAGGACCATCCAGATGCCAAGTACCCTGCATCATTACAAAAGAGTTTATTGTTGTCGCAACGTCTACGATAGTGGTAGTCTCAAGACCACCTGCATATCCTCCATAGATTGGCATCTGTTCTACCATTACGCATACACCAGCCATTGCATAATGAGCACCTACAACCAACGCACCTACGTCGATTTTAAGTTCATTTAGCTGGGACACTTCATGGGAATCAGATGGACGCATGCCGCCTTCGAAGTCTGCTTCGATGACACCGGCGGCACTAAGGGAAGTTTCGTTGCCCTACAATCCCATCCCTGCACGTCCGGCCCGCGCCTGTGCTTCACGCACCTGCAGCGCTTCGGAGCGTACTGCCATCAGCTCCCAGGGAGAGCCGGGAACAGGATCTTTGCCCATTACTGTCTGCATTACTCCATCAACGATCGTATCCACTATTCTTTCCTGTGCATAAGACTGATGGATCGCCAGGAACATTTCCTCCGAACAGGGTGAACCGGTCGGACCGCCCTGTATTACCGGGGCTTTCTTTGAACTGGAATGCCTTGGTACGACATTGATTGCTTCCTTGCCTTCGCCAAATGTGAAATGATCCGGCGCGGATTCAATCGCATGAAGCACTTCATCCCTTGTATATTTGATTACCCTGCCGGTATCGATGCAAAAAACACCGCATTCCACCAGCATGTCCAATCCTGCGTTAAACAGCTTGTTCATAAGCTCTTTATCTTCAGGAATGATCGTTTTCTTGTCCATTTTGATGTCGTATTTCTTTTGCAGGGCGGCGGCTGTCTGAGGAACTACTTTAAAGTCCCATACTTTTTCTTCCATCTTGGGTCCGCTTTTTGCCCTGTCATACACATCGAAAACGGTTACGCCCTTTCCGATTGCATTCATATCACGCACTCCTTTTTTTTGATCTCAGCGCTTTCGCCATTTCTACAGCTTCTGTGGCCGTATCCGTGTATCCGTCCGCACCTATTTTTTCACACCATTCTTTTGATACAGGTGCTCCTCCGTACATGACGATAAAATTATCCCGGATGCCTTCTTCCTTCAACAGGTTAATGATATCTCTCTGTGCCGGCATTGTGGTGGTCATAAGCGCCGACCCCAGAATGAAATCGGCATTGTATTCCTTTGCCTTTTCCACTACCGTTTCAACCGGTACATCGCGGCCCAGATCATATACAGTAAAATTGTTTGCTGCGAACATCGTTTTCACGATATTCTTTCCGATATCGTGTATGTCCCCCTGAACAGTATGTATCACGACTCTTCCGTTCGACACACTGTCCTTCTGTTCGTCCGACATCTTGCCCGTCAGGATCTTTACTGCCGCCTCAAAAGCTTCCGAGGACATCAGAAGTTCAGGAACAAACGCCTCTCCTTCGTCGAACAGATCACTCATCACCTGCATTCCTGCCGACAGACCGTCACTGATGCATTCCACCGGGTCAAGGCCCATCTCAACGGCAGTATTGGCAGTTTCAACCGCCAGGTCCGAATCCAGTTCAGTGATCGATTCCTTCAGCTTTGCTAAAACTTCTTCCTTGGTCATGGTATCCTCCTTCTCAAAAATTCTACATTATGTAAATAATGTGGATGATTTTGCTGTATAGCTGCCTAAGTGCCATTCCAGTATAATATCTATACTAGTATTATAGTGACTGGCAACCCATTATAAAGGTACAATTCTTCGTTATTTTAAGGGACAGTGGGTAAAAAGACATGACTAGCACTCATTCAGTAATTCGTGCTGAAGAACAATTCTTTTTGGATTTGCTATTGAACAGCTTCCAGAAATGCTTTGAAAACTTTCTTACTGCCTCTAACTGTTTGAAACAGGAACTCCTCTTTCACATATGTCCGGATAACTATCGGATATTACCCGGGCCATCGCTTTGCAGCCGGCGCCAATCTCTTCTTCCGACAAAGCGTTGAATCCCAATAAAAAGATGTCCTCCCTCGCATTCCGCTGGTCGCGCCAATACTCTTTCGTTCCGTATATCCCGATTGATGACGCTTTCATAAGTTCAATCATGCCCTTCTGGTCCTTGCAGTTTATAAAGCGCACCAAGGTATGGACCCCTGCAGGCTGTTGGAAAATTTCGACCTCATCGGACAGATATTCTTTGATCGCGTTGATCATGATATGATATTTCTTCTCATTAATAGCAGATACCCTGCGGATATGCTTCTCCAACACCCCGTCATCAATGAACTGAGCCATTGCCAGTTGGTGATAGCTTGGCAGGGAGGAGTTGAAATACCTGTATTTTGAATTATATACCTCCAGCAGGCAATCCGGCAGGATCAAATATGCACATCGGATCGACGGTGTTAAAACCTTTGATACCGTCCCGACATAAATCACCTGATTGTATCGGTCCAGTGACTGTAACGAAGGAATTGGCATAATCCCGTAGCGAAACTCGCTGTCATAATCGTTTTCAATAATGTAGGCATCCTTCTGATGTGCCCATCTCAATATCTTATTGCGATTTGAAATCGATGTGACAATTCCTGTCGGAAATTGATGTGAGGGAGTTATATACAACAGATTACAATTGGTTCCGGACAGCAGTTCAACATCCACACCATTCTCCAATACAGGAATCGAGGTAACACTATACCCTTTATCCTCAAATATAAACCGCATCGCATCATACCCTGGTTCTTCATATGCTACCCGGTTTCTGTCCACCGGAAGCAGGTTTGTCAGGATATCCATCGCATATTGGGTTCCGGCGCATAGCACGATCTGCTCGGGTTTACAGTTAACACCCCTGTGTCTGTTTAAAAAGCCGCATAAGCTTTTTCTCAACATCAGGCTGCCTTTGTTATCCTCGTATGCGATCGCTTTGCTGCTTGATTCTGTAAGAATAGCGTTCTGTATGTATTTTTTCCATTTCGGCCATGGAAATAAATCCGAATCTATGCTTGCATATCCGAAATCATATTTCACTCTATCCTTGCAGTACTTCAATATTCTTGACTCTCTGTTCATTTTTATCGGAGCGGTATCATTGAAATAATCATTTTGAATATCCTCAACAAAATAGCCGGCGCCTGGCATCGACCGGATATAGCCTTCAGCCAGCAATTGCTGATATGCCCTGTCCACAGTATTTCGACTGACCTGCAGTTCCTTTTCCATGACTCTTAATGAACTCAATGCAGTATTCCTGGGTATTTTCCCTGAGATAATCTGATACTTGATTTCCAAATACAGCTGTTCATATAATGGCTTTTTATCCTTTTCATTAAGATAGATCAAATGGTGTTCACATCCTTCTTTGCATGCTAGGATTAACCTGAAAAATACGGCAAGCATTTTTCAACAAAAAAAGCCACCAACAGAAAAATTCCACACAAAAATGGGAATATCTTCATTGATAGCTTAAACAATCTACTACTACGATATTATCAATTCGTACTTTTTCTGTCAACAAGGATTTTACATAACAACTCATCATAGCCCAAACTGTCTCTTTAAAAAAAAAGTAAAATTATACCTCGCCATTTACAAAAATTTGTTCTATACTTTATCTAGAATTGTTTAGTAATAATATATGTTATGTATAGTATTGGGGGAAATGATGAATTCCAAAGAAATTTTTAAAAAAGCTGTTAAATTGGAAAAGACGGAACGTGTGCCCGTAATAATTCTGTCAGGGGGAGTATGGGCTTACAATGAACAGGGGAAATCTCTACAGGACTCATTTGATATGTCCCCTGAAGAATCTGCCGATTACCTTATAAATATGAACAAAAAGGTGAAATCAGATTTAATCTGGTGTGCAGACGGCTGTAATAATCTGGTGCTAAGGGCCTTAGGTGCTGAGACAGCGTTCTCCATTCCAGGGAAATCCGCTGTAGCGAACCCATTTTTAAGTAGTCCTGGGGATGTTGACAAACTGTCTCTTGATAAAATAAAGAAAGACCCGGGGATTATTGCTATGCTTGAAAGCACAAAAATCCTGAAGAAAAAAACAGGCAGTCAAACCATGCTTGCAGTCAGTCAATGGGGTCCGATTACATTAGCAAACATGATGCTGGGAACAACGGTATTTGAGAAGAAGCTGCGCAAAGACAGAGATAGTATCCTGTATCTGCTTGAGTTCGCAAAGGAAGTGGTGATAACCTATTGGAACCTCTTCCTTGATGCCGGTGTGGAGCATGTGTCCCAGGCAGAACCTGCCGCCTCCGGTGACCTGATTAGTCCGAGAATGTTTGAAGATCTGGTTCTTCCTTGTCTGAAATATACTAACGAAAAAATTGGAGACAAACCCTTTTCCAAAATGATTCATATCTGTGGCAACACAACAAATTTTCTGGATGCTCTTCCTGATACAAAGGCAGATATGTTCTCAATGGACTATGGAGTAAGCTTAAAAATAGCACGAGAAATGCTGAATGGCAGGATGGCCTTTGCCGGTAAAATGAATCCGTCAGAAGCATTGTTATCCGGCTCCACACAGAAGGTCCGGGAGGATTGCGAGGCCTGTATCAGTGATGCCGACTGGTCAAGAGGAGGATATATTATGATGCCCGGATGCGATCTTCCTCCAAATGTTCCCTTGGAGAACCTGGAAACAATGGTTCGGGTAGCGCACTCGCATACTCAAACAACTTAATGGGCAAACACTATAATTACAACACCGGAAAGAAAGGATCCTATAATATGAATCCTATTCATAAGCTGTCTTTATCAGCATTTCTCATAATCAAGCTTTTGATCGGGAAAACAATAATTCCATTTTTCCAGTAAATCCTCTTCAAAATCCTCCTTGTTTTTACCTATGAGGACAACTTCAAAAATATTTGCTTTGAAATCTTCAAAATCAAGCTTATCTATCCTTATGTAATCTCCTACACAATCTGCATGTGCCGGCTCACCTTCCGGTGTCAGGAAAAAGCCCTTGAAACGCAGTACCCGCTCCGACATTTCCATAGCAAATTCCTTCATTTTTTTCAAATCGTATTTTCCCTTCAATTGAAGAACATATGTGGCCGGCCTGTTCCGGATAGTATTACTGGATTCTTCCTCCAGCACGCCGTCCGGACTTATTTTGTCCTCCAGCAATTCAGCCGGAACCTGCCCGAACGTCGTATCATAAACATACGCCTCTTGATTAAGCTCGTTCAGCTTGTTATGTAATTCCAATATGCACTCTTCAGATACTTCATCGATTTTATTCAGGATCAGCAACGAGCTTTTCTTCACCTGATTGACTGTCGGCACAAATAGTTCACAGCATTCCAAAAAGTGCCGGGCATCAACCAGACAGACGGATCCCTTGTATTCATACCGGCGGTTGATTTCGGGCCTTCTTTCCAATAAAACGGTCAATTGGCCCAGTAATTGTTTCATGCTGGACGGGTCCGCCATTCCGGAGGCTTCAATAAGAAGCACCTCGACCGGTTGCTCCAAAAAAGCAACCAGGGTTTTTACAAATCCGCCCTTCAGGCAAGCACAGAAAATCGAGCCATTGTTGATTTCAACCATCGTCACATCTTCTCTTTGAAGGATCTTTCCGTCAATTCCCACACTTCCGAATTCATTAACAATCACACCGACTTTCTTATCAGCACTCTGTTCCAGCAATTGCTTTAGAAAAGTGGTCTTGCCCGAACCCAGGAAGCCCGAGATCAAATATAAATCTATGATTGTTTTCATTCAGCCACCACTCCTTGCTTATGGGAGTTTTTCTATGTATCCCAATATGGTACCTGCCGTAAAATCATCGTCCATATCTACACACTGTTCTATTAGCGTCCCCTTACACGGAGCAGTCAGTTCAACAGCTTTAAGCCGGACCTCCCCTTCGCATATCACCTCGCCCTGTTCAACCCTCTCTCCGATATCCTTAAGCCAGACAAGAATTTTTCCCTTCTTATTCTGTAATTTTACGGGGACGTTCTGGCAGGGACACGGATGATCCAAATCCTTTATCGGCATAACAACATCCGGAGCAATAATGGTTACTTTACTATTTTCCTGCATCTCTCTCACTCCTGTTTCCCGATGAAATGGACATGGTTTTTTTACATTCATTTTTTCTTAAAATCTGAATACATCGCTCCATCAGCATAGGATATATTTCGTCTTTTTCTTCGGCAAAATATATTTGACCTGCCATAATCATCCTCCTCCCTAATTATTTCACAAATCAAAAACCGATAAATATTCAGTTTTGCACAAATCATTATTAGGAATCATGCCGGACCGATGGCATAATGACAATAAAAAATGTTAGATAAAATTTTAAATTTTGGCAGAGTACCTGCCGACAGTTTTAGTGTATCATCGGCATAATTGGCTGTCAATAATATATTTACTGCTGTAATCACTCCTCAAAAATGCCGGCAAGATAAATTCCAATAACATTTTTCTGTGGTATTATCACAGAATCGTCATGCAGTTCCATGCCATATTCCGATAATTTCATCAACTGAAACAAATCCTTTGTACTCTCCAGCGGCATTCCATGATATCCGGGAGCTAAAGATTCCGAGACAACAATTCTACCTTGCATCCGATCTTTGTAAAAATCCTTCTTTGCCTCATTCGCGAGTATGGCTTTCAGACTTTTCCATCCGGCATCGACATAGGCACTCAGCCAGCTATCCGCATAGTACATCTGTAATGTACTCAATTCCAGCCTTTCAAACTGTAATGTTTCGGTAAAAACCGCATACATATACCCTCCAATGACATTCGAAAGACCCAGCTTCTTTAAGCCCTCACAATGTACCGTTTTCTCTCCGATCCTGAAGAAATTTTCTTTGATGCATTCTACATCAAATGGTGATATCAGGATATTGATCTTACATTCTCCGCAAATTCTCTTCCGGGCCTCCAAAGAGTTCTCCAATATCCTTTTCCCACGAACCGTATCCTTTTGTATTGTACAAAGTTCAATAAAGCTGTTAAGACATTCTTCAAAAATTTCATTTGCCGCTAATTCAATAAGTCTGTTCTTCATCTCACCAACCTGCCTTACTTTGTATTGTATATGACAGTTCCCGGAACTCTGCTTTATTGTGACTAAGTATATGTGATTCCGGTTTTTGATGTCAAGCAGTAACTGTCACCTATAAATAAAATAAAATTGAACCTCTGCATACGGTCCATTCAGTAGTAAAATCTATTCAATCGTTAAAGTGAAAATCATGCCGGACCGATGGCATTCGCAGACGATAGGCTGATTTGTTCCAATATTTATTCAAGTGCTATTATTGGAGGTTGCTACTATGGGAAAGGAACTGATATTCAAAACACTAAGGCATGAAAAGACGGACCGTGTGCCATGGATCCCGTTTGCCGGAGTTCATGCGGGAAAATTGAAGGGATATTCGGGAAAAGAAATTCTGCTTGATGGAGATAAGTTGTATTCTTCATTGATGGAGGTTCATAAACTATATACACCGGATGGTATGCCGATCGTATTTGATTTGCAACTGGAAGCTGAAACACTCGGGTGTGAATTACTTTGGGCCGAATACAATCCGCCGTCCGTCTGCAAGCATCCTTACAGTGCAGCAGACAGCGGCTTTCCTACCGATGAGTTGATCCCCAAAAAAGAGGATGGCCGAATTCCTATGGTGCTGGACACCATGAAACGCGTCAAAGCATCCATCGGCAGCGATACTGCACTTTATGGCTTGCTCTGCGGGCCGCTGACTCTTGCTACACATCTTCGCGGCAGCCAGTTCTTTAAGGATATGTTCTCGAATCCGGAATTGGTGGAGAACTTTATGAAATTTTGTACCAAGGTTGCCATGCGGATGTCAGAATACTATATTGAAGCAGGTATGGATGTAATAGCGGTTGTTGATCCTTTGGTCAGCCAGGTTTCTCCGAAGTTTTTCTCCAAGATGCTGGGTTCCCATTTCAAGGAGCTTTTTGCCTTCCTGAGAGACAGAAACTGTCCTTCCTCCTTCTTTGTATGCGGAGATGCGACAAAACAGATGCGCGTAATGTGCGAGACCTATCCCGACTCCATCCATGTCGATGAAAATGTAGTATTATGCAATGCAAAAAAAGTCACCGACGAATTCAATATCGCTTTGGGCGGAAATATTCCATTAACCACCACTATGTTGTTCGGCAATCAGCAGGATAATATGAAGTGTGTTATTGATGAGTTGGACAGTATTGAAGACCACACCAATCTGCTATTAAGCCCCGGCTGCGACATGCCTTACGACGTTCCGATAGAAAATACGATAGCAGTAGTTCAGGCTGCTCTTCGTACCAATGATGCGCGGGAAATGGTTAAAAATTATACCGCAGTCGAAGAGAATCTGGACAGTATTGTCATCCCTGATTATGCAAATTTGGACAAGGTACTGATCGAATTATTCACGCTCGATCCCGACCAATGTGCGGCTTGCACCTATATGGTCAATAGTGTCGTTGATATTTTTGATGAAATCAAGGATAAAGCAAATTATGTGGTATACAGATATAACAAAAGAGACGATATTGCAAGGACCAGGAAGATGGGTCTTACCAACCTGCCGACAATGGTTATTAATGGAGAGCCGAAATTTGTCTCTATCATTCCAAGCAAGCAGGAATTGATTGATGCCATCAACGAAGCGAAATGATGAATTCACTTAAGTCTGGACCGTTTGATGCCAGTGTCCTCAGGGCACTGGCATCAAATAATATTCTCTCCGCTTCTGTATACACCATATATATGCAGAAAAGCAGGCTGTATTGGGAGTGATATGACAATGGCTATACTTTGTTCCGATTTATACAATATACAGGGGTTAGAAGGTCTAATACAAATAGCCGGTCATGGGGGCAATCACCGAGAAATAAAATGGGTATGCAAACTTGACAGTATGGAAATATCCAATAAGGTATCAGATGTTGCGCAAAATGGTGACCTTATTTTTGTTTTGGGAAGTAATCTTATTCAGGATAAAAAGAGCATCTCTCAATGTATTGAAGAGGCAAACAGGTATCATGCGGCGGGACTGATTATGTGTTATGAAGCACAACATGTTGAAATGATAACCTGCGAGGCTGCGGAGCTTTCGGAACAACTGCAGTTTCCATTATTTGAACTTGATATTGATAAGGAAGCCGAGAAAAAGACATTGAAAGAAATATGCAGAGCCATTGTCGTGGATAGCCTGAATGATACTCCGGGGAAAAACATTCTGGAATCCGTCTTGATGAATGAGAAGCTGGAAAGTGAATATTCTGAGGAACGTTTCAGATCATACGGAATTAATATCAACAGCATGAATCAGATCGGAATATTTAAATTTATAGGCTTTGATGATACCACAAAAGAGAAATATCAAGAAGATGATAAAATTTCCAAACAAATTGTTCATGAGCTTAATGATTCGATACAGAATGTGTTTGTATCGAATTGTCCTCCCAGGAATGTAATGACCGTTATAAAAAATGACTGCGTAGTTTTCTTAACGGTTGGCTTTACCGATAACGATGAAATCGCTGATATTATCTTTAAAATTTATAAAGAATTGAAAGTACGGATACCGGGAGCAAATATAAGCTTTGGTCTTGGTTGCGCCTATTCAGGGATATCCGGAGTTTGCAGGAGTTACCATGAAGCCAGGCAAATGATGAAACTTAAGAAAATTGAAGGGCTTCATTGTATTTCCTCCTCTCTCAAACATCTGGAAGTATATTTGTTCCTGGTCGGTGTAAAGGAACAAATGTTATTGGAAAATTATACAGCAAAAGTAATTGGTCCATTGTTAGCACACGACAAACTCAATCAAGCCGAACTTACAGATACACTGGACATGTATCTCAATGAAAATGCAAATACCGCCAACGCTTCAGATAAGCTCTTCATACACAAAAACACCTTGAAATACCGGCTTAAAAAAATTGAGAACCTTCTGAATGTGGACCTTCATTCCCTGGAGGATTGTCTTCGATTGCTCCTTGCAATAAAAGCACATAAAGTACTGAAAATGCCGTTGGAAGAACAAGATGAAGATTTGGAGTAACCCGGCCGTATCATTTTTTTACTCACCCCCCGGCATTGAACCGGAGGGTGAGTATTTTAATGTTTTCCTGTTTTCTTCGTTGTTATTAAACCTTGTCCGGTAAAAACCTGTCATAAGTTTCCTGGGTGTTCTTCCTTATTTCAGATGCAATCTCGGGCTTTCTATGATTTACAATTGCGTACCACAACCCTCCCAGAATACACCATGCCACAAACAGGACCGGGAAGATGTTATACGGGAAAGCCGGTTGAGGATAAACGCTTCCAACCACAGCAACAAGAAGTATGACTAGGGTTATGGCTGCGAGAACCACGTGGACCGGGCGTAATTTATTCAGACGATAAAGGTAAATAGGTGCCGCAACGACGATTAGTATGTAACTCAGGAGAAATCCGTATGTTGCCAGCGTTGCCATCCAGTTGAATACATCGAACAATTTGTTCCCAAAGCACAGGAGTATGCCCGTAGGAAGGAAAGCCAGTATGGATATGAGTGTTACAGCCGTGTGCGGAGTATCATTACTTTCATGAGCAACTCCTATTGAAGCGTGAAACAGTTTATGCCTCGCCATGGAAAACAGTACCCTCGCTCCTGCATTAACGGATGCATTCACACAAGCCCAGAAACTGATAATCGCACCTAAGGTAAGAATAATTGTCAGGAAACCCATCCCATTCCCCTGAGCGATGGTAATCAGCGGCGCTTCCGCTTCATTCAGCTTGACCGCACTGCCTATAAAGCCCTGAACCTCCACATATGCCATTAAGATAAAGAACAATCCTACTGACAATCCGCTGATGATAACAGCCTTTGGTATGGTCTTTAGCGGGTTCTTGGCTTCTTCTCCCAGTGCGGTGGAGCTTTCGAAGCCCACATAACAGAAGACTGCAAGAACCAACCCGGCTTTAATACTGCTGAAGGATACTCCTTTCAGTTTAAGCTGTGTCATGTCAAAATTAATGCCATGTCTGATCAGGAATACGATCGCTAAAAGCAAAATGAAAAATACCGAGATAGCCTCAAACGTAAGCATCATTTTTGCTGACAGTTTAATGTCTTTACTGGCTATAAACCAGGATGAAGCTACTCCGATCAATACAAGAATAGCACCTGGTATCTGGAATCCAATTGATTCCAGCAGAACGTTTATATAGTTGGCAAAACCGCAAACAACCGCACTTGCTGTCAATGTATAGGCTAAAAGCAACCCCCATCCGGTTATCGTCCCGATCAAAGGGCCAAGTTCTTTGGATGTGTAGGTGTATAACGCACCGGTAGATGCGGACCTGCTGCCAAAATGACTTATATTGTACCCTATCAGCACAATGGCAATTGTGGAAAGGATAAATGTAAACCATGACCCATTCCCTGAAACTGCAAAAACCGCTGGTATAAATAATGCCGGCGATGCACTCGGCGCAATGTTTGCTATAGACTGCGCAATAACCTCTGGAAACGGAAGACAATTCGCCCTGAGTCCAGATTCACTTTTCATTCTTTTCTTACTTTGCACTGCTTCCATAATGATCCCCCTTATCCTCTATTATGTAATCTTTTTACGAACTCCAAACACCTTCGGGTGCTGTGAGTATTCAGAATAAAAATAAATAAAAAAGCCATCCAAAACGGCAATTAACGTTTCGAAAGGCTTCACGGCCAAATACAAAAATGCGCTGCAGGGCACATATTGCATATCTGTTATTTAATTTTATCCCGATGTATTTCACTAATATGCAGAATGGTTTTGCAATTCCTGCAAATACGAATTACATTTAATAAAAAGATAATAGCATACAATACCAAATGCGTATATGTGTTCACATCACAATCTTTTTTGTCCGCGCAGGACAAAGAAGGCGCTATGTGCAATATTGATTACATTCAGTTGCATATTTTATTGATGTTGTGCAATAGTCTTGGGGCTGAAAATGCTTATTTTATGTTTAAATATTGTTTCGCTACATTTGCTGCATTTAATCGCCAATCTACTGTACCGTCAATACAAACGACTGGAGATGTAAGGGTTTGTGCCCACTCATCTATTTTCGATAAAGAACGTGAAGCAACAAAATTAAAAAACTTCAATTCTTGCTCATACATATCTCCAGCTTTGCAAACACGTTCACCGTATAGCCCATATGAGCGTTGCTTTACTCGTTCCAGACGAAGCTCAAGTGGTGCTGATAAATGAACGCCAAGCCCGTACATTAATGAAATTTTATCGCCCAAATCTCCCATTACGGTAGTTATGATAAATGAACGGTATTCAATATATTATCGCTCGTTATTTTTTACGGCCTCATTATTCTTCTTGTACCATGTTCTGAACTATTATACCATTTAATTTATACTTTCTAGATTTGTAAAAAGAAAAGTGTAAAGCCGCCGTCCATACGGATAAGCGGCTTTACGCTTTGGAGCTGGTGGACGGAATCGAACCCCCGACCTGCTGATTACAAGTCAGCTGCTCTACCTGCTGAGCTACGCCAGCGTATACAATCTAACGATTAATATCGTCAATCTGCTTTATTATAATACCATCTGTAACAGATTACTGTCAACCCTTTCAGCGCAAAATTTTGATTGCTTTTACATGTATATTATGGAAATTATATGTTGTGCCTTATTCTTAGGATTGAAGCCCCAGTACACGCTTTAGCTGTTCCACATTTATCTCAGTCGGAATGCCTTCTCTGCTCCAGTGATTTTTGCAGCCGCAATAATCAAGCAGTACGCACTGCGCTGAAATACCAAGACTGTCGAGCAGCCAGCCTCCGGAAATGAGGTTGAGCACGCAGGCTACCCCGATAACGCCGGTGTTGCTGTTCAGATATTCCGGCGGCTGACGGTCTTTCGACAGGGAGGACTCATGCGATAATACATGGACAGCAAAACCATACTCCCTGCCGAGCCGCATTAGCTTGAGCACGCTGCATTCCGGTGTACAGGCGGTACAATGGAAGCCGCCCTCGTCCGTCCGGCCCCTGCATTCGTCAGCCGGAAGGCGCCGCATGCAGGCAGGTATCAATACCACTTTTTCAGTCGTTTTGACAAATCCATCCCTGTATATCCTGTTCATAATTCCCGCGCCGACCATATTCAGGTGATATTCCACCCTTCTGCGGCCGCAGAAAATGACATCCTCACGCCAGTATCGCTCCGGTCTGATCTCATTCAGATATCGGTCGACATTCTCCGTATAACCACCTAAGACCTCTTCGCTCCTGATCTGGAACCAGCCGGAGAGTGTTATGGCGGTAGCCAGGATGTCCTTAGCCTTGTCATCAGGCAACGTATGCAGGTATTTCCCCCATCTTCCCAGCCTGATGACCTCCTGGTTGAACTCCCCGCTTGCGTCAAGCCAGTCCAGCAGTTTTTCCAGATGATCCAGGGAGATATCGAGTTTGTACATGTGGTCGTACAAATCCGGAGACATAAAAATTGTTGACATGATTCCGCGTATGAAATCAAAGCCCGGCTTCATGATGCCCCCCTGCCTGCGCAGCTTTGCAAGCCCTGAAAGCAGTTGTGCAGGCACTTCGCCAAGATTGCCCGCGTCGCCGCTGTATAATTCCCACAAGGTCCCCAGCACCAGAAGTTCAAAGCCGTGCTCCTCCTGCGAACACAGTCTTGAACCTCCGTTGACCTTCAGATATGCAATATACTCTTCCACGTCCGCAAGCGTCATCGTGCGGATTTCCGAAAGAACTTCATCCGTAAAGGTTCCAAGCTTTTGATAAAACTCGTCGGACCGGCCCTGACTGTTCTTTAATGAATAGGTAATGACATACATCAGAATTCCCTCAAACCATTTTTATTTATCATATGACAGAATCTATAAAAAGTCCAGATTCCATTTACTTGTCTTTTTCGGATTCGTAATTTTCGCACTGGCAGGGAGCCTCGCCCTCAGGCTCGGTTTCAGAAACCTTCCCAGGCTCGAAATGGATGTTTACATTGGTATTCCTGAGAGCCAGTTCCATCTCGCGTTCCATGTCATCGCTCATTTCGTGGGTTTCTTTTACGGTTAACCCCTCTCTGACGGTAAGGTGGAAATCAATATATTTGATACTGCCTGACTTTCTTGTACGCAGCTGGTGATAATCCAGGATCTTGTCGCAATAGCGATCCATGATCTCCTTGATTTTAGCTTCGTCCTCATCCGATAATTTCGTGTCCAGCAGCGGGCCGAAAGCATTTTTGCACAGTACCCAGGCTTCCTTTATGATAAGCATCGCCACAAGAATTGCCACAATAGGGTCAAGAATGCTGATCCTGGTGATCCAGATAAGCAGCAGTCCAACTGCAACGCCAAGTGAAGTGTAAACATCTGTCTTCAGATGCAGGGCATCCGCCTCAAGTGCGATGGAATCCTCCTCTTTTGCTACTTTGTACAGTGTCCTCGATACCAGCAAGTTCACAATACCCGCAAACAGCATGACTCCGATGCCAACCATCGTGTCGGAGATCTCGGGCGGGTTCAGCATCTTTTTGACTGCTTCCGAGATAATGATGAAAGCTGCAACAAAAATCAGGAGGCCTTCAATAACACCGGATACATTTTCAATCTTTCCATGTCCATAAGGGTGTTTCTTATCTGCCGGCTTCGAAGACATCGTTACAGAGAAAAAGGCAATGATGGATGCAACAAGATCCATACTCGAGTGAATTGCCTCTGAAACGATACTGATCGAACCGCTCATGACCCCTGCCACCACTTTCAAAATGATCAGCATGGAATTAGATATTATGGATAATGTAGCAACCTTTACCTTCTTGTTCGCCTTCAAAACAAACCCCCTAACGCCCGGATAATCCGGGATAAATGGCCTTCCCAATCTGGCGGTATTCGATCCGGCAGCAATTCTGGCGTATAAAAATACCTGTGGCACAATAATTAAAATAATTATAGTCCCACAGGTATTTTCCCTGCTGCCGGTTTCCCGACCCAGCCCCACCAGTTCTAAAACCGATCGCCTGCTCACTTGAAACTTATGCAATTGGGATATGTAAATAGTTTAAGGCCTGCCGGCCAATTTGTCAATAACTAACATTACTTTCCGTATTGTGTTGTTCCATGCTGTTTTCCTTACAAGAGTCTTCAACAATAGCCAGATAATGCTGCACAAGCTCCGGATATCCGTCCATGAATTCCTTCACACTGTCATTGAGTTCATATAGACCGCGGGATACCTTGGTAAACCAGCCATAGTGGTTATCCCGGAGAATATTCGATGTTTTTGGCGCCGCGCCCAGCTTTTTGATCTGCGATGGGGAAAGAGGGCCAAACTTCATCAGACAGCAGGCAACATGGACAGCACTTTCCCTGTAAGCTGTTATGAGCTTTTTCTGGTTGGTGCCGCCGGTATTATAGTGTCCGCTTCGGGATGCCGCTTCCATGAGGATATGGTGGCGCACTTTCTTGCCCGAACGTTTGCTTTTGATCCGGTCAAAAGTATTTGGATGGAAATGTACTTCAACCTGATCCTCGACTTTGTCCGTCGCCACCGTTATAAGTCCCAGTTCAAGGCGGCGAAGCAGCATGCACATATCTCTCCAGCCTGCCGTTCTGGCACCTCCCCTGGGACGGGGTATTGCGACATAGACCGAGTCGGCAGCGCGCTGGCGTTTGACAGCCTGCGAAAGCAGCTTGAGATTGAAAGAGGTTTTAAGCTCGACCACGACCAATTCTTCACCCAGGATCGCCGCCAGATCGCACCCCATCACCTCGCCCTGCACCTTGTAGCCAAGCCCTTCAAGATATTCCCTTACAGGCTTGTACAGATCCGTTTCATGAATTCGTATCCCATTTTTCTTTGGCATGACTTATCACTCCTGTAATCCTTTATTAATTCTACACAAAATTCATAATTCCTTCCGGAAAGCGAACCCAAATACAGGCATATTGTCTGACAGGGAATAAATGTTATAATGGAATTGACAGGGGATGGCACAGGATGTTTGACGATTTGGTGATTCTTTTTACATATAGTAAAAAAGGTGAAACGAAAGAAGTTTCCTTCTGGGGGAATCATACCGACAGCGACTTCAAGGCAGATGTGCAGTTGGAAGCCGAAAGCGGCTTAAAGCGATTGAAACTGACATTGACCCCGTTTGAAGAATTACAGACAAAGGATATCCGGATCTGCTGCAGCTATCCGTTTGATCCGGACGCCAGAGTGCTCATTAACGGTTATCAATCCTGGAGCAGCACGCGCGAATATTTCACAAATGAACTCATGAAGGACCTGTCTTTTTTTGCCGCACCACTTAAGAAGACCCACAAACTCGATAAATACGGCGATTACACCTTTTATAAATATCCAAAGAAAAAAGGGCACTTCCATGGCTATACTTACGGATATATCCGCAAAGGTCAGCATTTCAGCCTCATTGGCTCACTGACCGAAAAAAGCGGCTTTACGATCCTGGAATATAATACCGTCGAAAATCGCATCAGTATTGTAAAAGAATGTGAAGGCCTCTCCATCAGTACACCCTACGACGTTTTTGATCTGATTTGGACTGAGGGAAGCGAAGCCTTGGTTTTTGATACCTATTTTAGTGCAATGCAACTGCCGGTTTCAAACTGTAAGCCAACGAACGGCTGGACCAGTTGGTACAACTATTACCAAAAAATAAGCGAATCTATCATAATAGAGAATTTGGAGAATATCCGGAAAGCCGACCATAAGCCGGGGTTCTTCCAAATCGATGACGGTTTTCAGACGGCTGTGGGCGATTGGCTTCACATAGATTTGGACAAATTTCCAAACGGAATGAAGCATATCGCCGGCATTATCAAATCAGAAGGGATGAAAGCCGGGCTTTGGCTGGCGCCATTTATATGCGAAAAACGTTCAGTGATCTATCGTGAAAAGAAGGACTGGCTGCTGAAAGACGGCAAAGGATTGCCTATGACTGCAGGCTCCAATTGGAGCGGTTTCTACGCCTTGGATTTTTATAACGGCGAGGTGCGGGAATATCTCCGTCATGTATTCTCAGTCGTACTCGACGAATGGGGTTATGACCTCGTGAAGCTGGATTTTCTCTACGCCGTATGCCTTATACCCCGCAGTAATAAAACTCGGGGTACCATCATGACAGAAGCGATGCAATTCCTCCGGGAATGTACGGAAGACCGGCTGATCATCGGCTGCGGCGTTCCGCTGGGACCCTCCTTCGGCCTCGTTGACTACTGCAGAACCGGTTGCGATATCGGTCTGGACTGGGATGATCATGCTTTCATGCGGTTGCTTATCCGGGAGCGTGTTTCCACACTGAATGCTGTAAATGACACCATCGCAAGAAGGCAGTTGAACGGCAGGGCTTTTCTCAATGACCCGGACGTCTTCCTGATGCGCGACAGCAACCTGAAGCTGAGCGAAATGCAAAAACGTACCCTGTTCACAGTAAATTACCTGTTCGGAAGTCTGCTGTTCACCTCCGACAATACCGTCGAATACAATGACGTCAAATGGGAGCTTTTCAATATGACAGGCTGCACCGTACACAGAGCGGTATCCAAAGTAGAGCATTACCGGAACGGCCTTTTTGAGATTTTCTATGAGGAGGAAGGCGAAAGCCTTCTGGCACTCATCAATCTTGGCAGAAAAAGTTTGAAGTACCTCGGCGGGCCTGCACTCGGCCGGGAAATCTTCTATGGCAGCACTTCCACGCCATATGGCAGCAATAAAACAGATACCATAGACGTGGCAGATGCTCAAGGCAATACAGACGTCCAGGCGCATAGTTCTGCGGCAGCTACCGGTGGCAGTACAGGTTCACCAGCCCTACGCAGCGGCATAGTCGAACTCAAAGCCTGCCAGACCAGGCTGTTCAGCCTGGTATAGACAGAAACGGTGCATGTTGCTAATATGGCGGAATAAAAATAAATTGACTTTGGTTTGATATCAAACTATAATGGGATTATGAATTCAAATGATGTGATATCATTAATTTCAAAAATCAGAGGCAAGGTCAACCGGCTTATTGTATCAGAGCTGGCGAAACAGGGAATAGATGGTATTGTAACTTCACATGGTGATATTATTAATGCCCTCTTGAGGAAGTCAAGACTGACCATGGCAGAGATTGCTGAGAGGATCGGCAGGGATAAGTCTACAGTCACAGCACTTGTTGACAAGCTGGTCAGGCTCGGATATCTGGTAAAAGAAAGAGATACTGAGGATACCAGAATTGTCTATGTAACCTTAACTCAAAAGGGTAATGAATTGAAACCCATTTTTGAAACAATATCCGACAGGATTTTAGATGTATTTTATATGGATATCTCAGATAATGAAAAGGAAGAACTTGTGACAATATTGAATAAAATATATAAAAACCTCTAATTTTTTTGACATTATAGTTTGATATCAAACCATAATGTATTATTGGGAGGACACCAGCAATGAAAGATTATACTAAAATATTACCCCCGCATGCTGAAAAATTCATTGGAGAAAATGACCTGTTTTTAGAGTTGTTCGAGATCGAAGACTCCTTTCATGCTTGTAAAAAAAGACCCCCCTTGCTTTTTGTACATGGAGCTTATACGGGAAGCTGGATGTGGAGTAAATACATTCCCCACTTTGTGAGCAAGGGTTGGAAATGCTATGTAATGAATATGAGAAGTCATTACAAAAGCAGGATACTGGATTTAACGAAGGTATCCTTCGAGGATTATCTGGATGACATCAGAGAGGTTATGGTCGAATGCGGCGAGCCTCCAATCCTCATCGGTTTCAGCATGGGCGGGATTCTTGTCCAAAAACTGGCTGAAACAGCTGCACTCGCCGGTCTGGTGCTGATAGATTCAAGCATAAGCAGTGAAGTATATGAAAAAGTCCCCTATGAAGGAGCTGATGACAAGGCTCCGGGAATCATACTACCTGCACCGGAGCGTGAAGAGCATTCCAGTATGGATGAATCGGAAGATGACATCACCTTTCAAAAAAAATATCTGGCAATGGAATCTTCAAAGGCTGTCAGTGCCTTCTCTTTTTCTTTTGGATCGAAGAAAGGAATTTCCATTGCCGGCAGTTTGATAACTTGCCCATGCATGGTAATCAAAGCTGTAAGCACTGATGCTGAAGACAGAAGGGGGATAGCGACGGCAGAACAACTCAATGCCGAATACACAGGGTTCTGGAATACAACCCACACCGGCTTGCTTGTAGGGCAAAGATATATTGAAGTAGTTGAAAGACTGCTGGAATGGCTTAAAAGGTATTGAAATGATTTCCGAAGGTCCGGAATGCTGCGCAACGCCCCCGGTAGACTGTAAATTCTGCCGGCATCCTTGGGCGAGTTGGGGATAAGCTGGTGTCAGACAGTTCCGCATAGTTTCATTTTATATGCAAATATAACATCTCCCCCCTTGCACATGATTGAAAACTTGTCGCTTAAGTTCCAGGCTTATGAAGCCTTATGAAATTGCAGTTGAAAGTGTCACTCCCACAGCTATAAGCAGCGGATTTTTTCATTGGGGAAGGGCGTAAGAAAAAAGCCTGTTCCATTATCAGCATACATATGATTTTACATCGTTATTTGGTTGATACAGGATATTTCTCAAGTTCATTCAACAATTCTTCCACTCCAATTTTGGCAAGAGCAATATATTTATCTGCTGCGCCATAGTATACAAAGAGTTCGCCAATGCCGGCACTGCGATAGGCCTAATATTGGAAGAAGCTGAAATCTACCGTCATCAACCCATTTTAACATTGCATGTTCCAGCGGGCCCTTGTCCGCCGCGGCCTCATAAACCCCATGCTCGTAAAAAACCGCTCCATGAGCGGTTTTCAGGTAAGCAGGGGATTCTGCCGGCCAGAGTGAAGCTTAACCCGGTGAACTGAACCTCTTGCGTAAAAGCCAAGATAATCTACTAATTGGAAATTTGAGTAATCAGCCCGGATCCGCCACATTTTGTGCAGGTACGTGAACCTGTTCCGCCACAAATCATACAGGTATCAACTACTCTTCCATATACACCGTATTGATATCCCATATGCTCCGTATATCCAACGCCGTTACACGAAAAGCAGCTTATTCTTCCGGTTCCTCCGCAAGTCGGACAATTAACATATTGTACTGTTGGCACTTTCAAAGCAGGCGCATAACTATTGCTTCCATTATTGGAGGCAGGTGCGGGCGTCTCTTTTGCACCGTTGGCAGTCTTATCCTCAGGGTGCAGTTGACTATAGATTTGAGCAGTCGTTAAGCGAGCTCCGTCATCCTTGTACTTATCTGCAAAATAGCCTTCAATATCCACCTTATTCCCCGAAACATCTATGGCTTTTAGCTTTAGATAGCCGATAACAATACCTTTATCACGATCAAGCGTATCCAGCCTGGTATTAGCCTCAATTATTGTGCGTCTTTCATCGTCAATAGTAGAATAAAACAGTTCTTGCTTTCCACTAGACGATCCATCAAGAGGTGTCCTGAATTGAAGATCAACTTCTTTATCTTCTTTAGTGTACGCTGTCCCCTGAGCAGCCTTTTCTTTAATGAACAAACTAAAGAACTGACCGCTCCCCGATTTGCCAGACGCATCAGCCGGGTTATAATGCTTCGGGTCAAGTATTACCCATATCCTTTCTCCGCTAACATACCATGTAGTTTCATTACTATATTGCGTTATCATCGGCCATAGCTTTCTTTGCCCATTGACTATTCCATCCATATAAAACATGCGTGTTTCCCACTTGGCATCAGGGCTTTTATAGGTAATCCCCAGGTCTCGCAATGGTATCCCGTCTTCATAAATTAACTTTTTGATATCCGGAAGCGCCTTTACTAAGCCGTAGGTGCTGTAGCATATTATTTTGGTAAATCCGGAATTGATGTAAGCGGTATTTGCAACAGGAAAAACCTTTGTATAACAAAGTGATGCTATACTCGCAGAATCACAAAGGAACATTTTCAGGGTCTTGTCATAATATACACTTTCCTGAACTTTGTTTAAAATAACAGAACCCTTTGATTTACAATATATATAGGTTGCACGACCTACCTCATACGAATTATAATTATATTCACTCTTTTTTATACTGAACTTCCGGGTCTTAGTATTGGAAGAATACTCAAAGCCCATGGCATTGCAAAACTCCGAGGCTTTAAGCATAGCCGTGCCCTTTGAAGAAATGCTTATCATGTCTTTATAAGCAGTCCATTGACCTTTTTGAGTTTCAATCAAAACCAGGTATGGTCTGTCAGAAACAGCATTTACGGATACAAAGGATGTTGATGATAATATCACTATAAATACCAATAACATGACAATAAGTCGTTTTAGTCTGCTCATCCCGTCCTCCTGACAAAATAATGGAATTAGAACTGTACATCCATTTAATCCTACTAAAATGTAAAAGTCAAGCAGATTTCGATACATTTCGACAAACAGAAACAATACCGATCTATGTCAAAGTGGGGTTTGCTGTTCTCAATCAAATGTTTTCAATCCGGACCCGTATGGGAATAATGGCTTTTTACCGCTCCCGTCATCAACATTTATGGGCAGCTGTTTTACATCTGCAGGCCAAGTGAAGGAAAGCTTGCCGGTAAAAGGATATTCTCCGTAAAGAACCTCTGAAACGGCATCTCCCTCAGATCCGGGAAGCCATGCTGCAACAAAGGCATCCCAACTATTTATTTCATCCGTAACAATCCTGGGCCTTCCCGATACCAGTACTGTGATTACCGGCAAACCGGTAGCTTTGGCGTCCTCCAAAGCTTTTTTGTTTCCATCCAGTGCCAACCCATTGAACAACCCCAGCTCGCCGTCATCGCCTTCATATTCCGCATATGGCTTTTCCCCGATCACAACTACTGCCGCGTCGGCATTCCCGGCTTTCTTTTTATCTGTAATAATTGTGCCTCCGTTTTCCCTGGCTATTTTCCGGAAACCCTCCAGAATGGTGGAACCTTCCGTCCATTTATTTCCGCTCTGGTCCATGCCCCCCTGCCAGCCTACTGTCCACCCGCCGCATTGTACTCCCACATTATCAGCCGCAGGACCGGTTACAAAAATTTTGGCTCCTTTTTTCAAGGGAAGAATGGTATTCTTATTCTTTAGAAGTACTAAAGACTCCCTCACCGCTTTTTTTGCGATTTCCCTGCTCCCGGCGGAACCCAGTTCTTTTACAGCCAGGTTCTGATTGCCTAAAGGTTTTTCAAACAGATTCATCTCAAGTTTGACTTTCAAAATCCTCCCCACCGCATCATTTAACCTTTGTTCAGTTATCTCTCCTTTATTTACCGCTTTTTTTATTTCATCTATAGTTTCTCTCCAGTGATTTGCTTCCATAAACATATCCACACCGGAATTTACCGATGCAACCACCTGACTGTGAAAATCCCCTTCTTTCAGTTGGTGAAGTGCTTCATAATCTGAGATGACAAAACCTTTGAAACCCAGTTCACCTTTTAAAACATCCTGAATAAGATATTTGTTTTCATGATTCTTAAGCCCGTTCCAACTGCTGAAAGAAACCATAACCGCCTTAACGCCGGCTTTTACAGCTTTTTCATATCCCGAGATGTGAATTTTTTTCAGTTCTTCCTCGGAAATTCTGGCATCTCCCTGGTCAATCGCGTATGTATTGTTTCCTGTCTTCCATCCTGTTCCACCATCAGCTGCATAGTGTTTTGCCGTTGCCGCAATACCATATTTATCCTGCATTGTTTTGATATATGGAACTAAAAGCCTGCCCACCAATTCCGGGTTTTCGCTGTAGCTTTCATAAGTTCTTCCCCATCTTTCGTCCCGGGCCACTGCGATACATGGGCCAAAATTCCAATTTACACCTGTTGCAATCATCTCCCGTGCTGTTACAGCTGCAACTTCAGTCATCAGTTCAGGGTCTCCCGCTGCTCCAAGCCCGATATTATGCGGAAATACAACTGCACCGTATATGGTATTATGGCCATGTACCGCATCTATGCCATATATGACAGGAATTCCAAGCCGTGTAGACATAGCCGCATCCTGATACTCCTTGCACATAGCCATCCAGTCTTCCCTGGTATTCCCTCCGGGATAGGAACCCCCTCCGCTCAGGACGGACCCGAGATAATATTTCTTCACATCGGCAGGTGAAGCCGTTTGTCTTTCTCCCTGGACCATCTGTCCTGCCTTTTCGTCCAATGTCATTTTCCCTATCAAGGAGTTTAATCTGTCCTCAATAGAAGTACTGCCCTTTTGCCCCTCATGTATTTCGTTCTGTTCCATTTTACCTTCCGCAGTTTCTGCAACCTTTGTAACAACAGGGCTTTGGGATGCTTTCGAAGATGTGTTCCCGTTCTGGCAAGCCGTCAACTGGGACAATACGAAAACACAAACCAGAAGAATAAAACTGGTTTTCCGCAACTTTCTCATCCTGCCATCTCCTTTTCCAAATATCTCTAAATTAAGTTTACTCCTTGGACCGGGGTATTAGCAGTAGCTTGTTTTCGGCTATTTGGTAGACTTATTTCATCTTTTGGCATAGGGTATTCAGCGGCAATAAATACAGATGGCATGAGATTTTCTTTTTCCTTCTGGCAAATAAAGCTACTGTTTAACTGGTTAAATGAGTATGCTAAAATAATATAAGGATACTTATGTAATCCTTGTCAAGGGGGTGATGCGAATGAAAGCATTAAGACGAGTAATATCCTCAGTATTACTTTTTATTGTCATAAACTCATTTAGTATTTTATTTTTTACAACCAGATGGTGGATAATCATTCCCTTTGCCATTGTGTATTTTCTGGCAGTCAATATATTTCCAAACATCAAAAAACAGCCTACCTTCAGAATTAAAATGTTAACGGATGGGGTAGAGTTGCTAAAACTTTTTTTAGTTACAACTTTGCTCAGCATATTATATGCAGTTTTCGTCGGAATAAAGATGATTCCAACTGGAGAACATATTTTTATTATTTCCTTGGTAATTGTACTATTAGCGGAGTCAATATTATTTTGGAATGGGATTGTCAGAGTATACTGTACTTCTATCCAGCTTGGAATAAAGCGGCGTATTATCGGAATTGCCTGCGGCTGGATTCCACTTGTTCATATCTATGCACTGGTGAAAATAATAAATATCGCGGCAGAAGAAGCTAAGTTCGAGATTGAAAAGTTTGAATTAAGTTTGACACGAAATGGTAAAGATCTATGCAAAACACGCTACCCACTTTTAATGGTGCATGGCGTATTTTTTCGGGATACTCGTTTTTTCAATTACTGGGGGCGTATTCCCGGAGAGTTGGTAAAAAACGGGGCTGTCCTGTTTTACGGTCAGCAACAGTCAGCAGCTTCAGTGAAAAGAAGTGGCGAGGAACTATCTGATCGTATTAAAAGCATTCTTAAAGATACCGGTTGTGAAAAAGTGAATATTATCGCTCATTCCAAAGGCGGTCTTGATAGCCGCTATGCAATTAGTTGTCTGGGTATGGATCAATACGTCGCATCGCTAACAACGATCAATACGCCACATAGAGGCTGTATTTTTGCGGATTATCTTCTGGAGAAAGTTTCAGAAAATGTGCGTAATTCCATTGCAAATAAATATAATTCCGCACTTAGGAAGCTTGGTGACACAAATCCTGATTTTAATGCGGCCATTAAGGATTTGACAGCTTCTCAGTGCAAAGTTATAAATGAAATGGTTCCTGATGTCCCGTGTGTATATTATCAGAGCGTCGGTTCAAAAATGAATCGTGCCCATAGTGGAAAATTTCCATTGAACATTGCTTATCCATTTGTGCGTCACTTTGATGGCGATAATGATGGTTTGGTCTCAGTTGAATCTGTACAGTGGGGCAATAACTTTATTATGATATCTTCTAGTGGCAAACGCGGTATTTCTCACGCTGACATAATCGACCTCAATCGCGAAAATATCAGGGGCTTTGATGTCAGAGAGTTTTATGTGAGTCTAGTTGAGGACTTAAAAAAGAGAGGATTATAAGCTGGTTTCCCAATATATAGAAATACTGCTATATCTGTTTGATGTTTGTTCCCATAAGTTCACGTTTTCAAGGCAAGGAAGCATCCTTCGACACAATATCTGCAATAACCCTATTCTCCGAAGAAAAGCAGTAAGGATTTGAATCTTAATTATATCTACTTAATTCATATACCCAAATGAACGCACTGCGTTGCAGTCAATTACCACCAGCTTAGCTGGTAGCTTGATTTAGCAGTTCTTCTGATATATTGCTATACCATTATGTAAAAAATCGCTCAATGAGCAGTTTTTTGCACATTGCAGTTTCACCCCTTCTGACAACCCTGCTTCTTTAAGTCGTGAAGCAGTGACCTTCAACATACCTTCCGATATATCCAGGCCATATACCTTTCCAATGCTTCCAACCTAGCCTGCAAGAACCGAAGTACAATAACCTGTGCCAAATCCAACCTCAAGCACCTTTTCACCTTCCTATACGTTAAGTTTTGCGAATCCTGCATCACGGAACCTTTTTCAATACAAGTAATAAAAAGATCCTGCTACTCGCTTAATTTATTGCAGCTTATTTGGGCTTGTTCCTTTGACCTTATTTTACTCTCCTTATTTCTTCCATAATATAAGAATCCTTTTTGTTAAAAAAGTATAGATTCATCGATTAATCTGTAATTCCTCCTGAAAATAAGGTTTCCTGAAAAGCTCGTCTTTCTTTATCCCGTTCATTTTCGCAATCACGGCAAAATTTATCTGACTGATAAAGAAAAAGAGCTTTCCCGGCAACTTGGAGTTAATATGTATGTCCCCACAGACGTTTCCACCACAAACATCGCAAATGATCTGATCAAATGCCGAGCCAATATGTTTCCACATTTTATATACTGATGGCATTGCTCTTAATGGCTGAAGCATTCCACCGCTGCCGATTAATACACTAAAACGATATTCAGCACGAATCTCTTTGCAGAAACTCTTTATGACAAGGGCGGCATCATCGTTAATGCGTGATTCGGGGAATCCGCAATTGATGACAGCGTATATTTTTTGTTCCGCTGGTTTTCCGGTACCGCTTATATAATCCCTGTAACCCACCAAAAATTCGATAAGCGCTCCCGGCAGGCAATAGACGTAGAGTGGGAAAACAATCACAATAGCATCGGCTTTTGCCATACTCGCATAATCCTGTAACAGCTTCTTATTTAAGATAGATCTGCCCGCTTCAATAACTGTTGCGTTGCAATCGACGCCAGTTCGCCCCCCGAGTAAATTAAGCAGTTTCATGGAGGTGGACCCTTTCAGCCGTGGGCTTCCGTTTAATAAAATAATATCATGCATGATTAACCGATCATCCTTTCAAGTTTCACTGTTTTCAAACATTCGGCAATATTATTCTGATCATATAAATAAACAAAAGCTTCAATGCCTGGCCTGTGTTTTACGACATTGACAAAGAGCTCTGCATCCTCTTTCGTAACTGTGTTGTTATAGCCGATAACTACCACTTTTGGTTTTGATGGATACCGTGGCGGGTGACCGGTCGTTCCATCCGGCTTTTTCACAAACAGCGGCAACACATTTGGCAGCCACCGGTCGATCGCATTTTTAATATTCGGGCTGAACTGCCCAAATATAATCGGACTTAAATAAACGACGACATCACTTTCATTAAACGTGCGATTGATTTGTGCCATTGGATCGTTTATAACGCATTCGCCTGGCTTTTTCGTCCAGCAGCCGTAACAACCGATGCAAAAATGTAAATTTCCTTTCTTTATACTCTGTTGATTGATTTCAAAGTTCCGTCTTTGAAAAAAGTCTACTACAAGTGAAGAGAGCTTTTTATAAATCTCCGTTTTGTAGTCATCATCCGAAATGATAAATGCTTTCATACAATTGACACCTTTGACACCTTTCTATTTTGTTGTTATAAAGTCCAGGCAATATTACTTATTGATCAAATTGTCTTCACACCAGCGTATCGCAAAGTCATAGCAATCCAGCCCGAAATCCAGTGTGCAAAGCTCAAACGGGTCTGCTTTATTCTCTACTTTGCTTTTAAGTTCCAAAAGGCTTTCTTTGTAACACTTGATATCATGAATACATTGCTCTATGAGCAGAGTAGCTTTCTCATGTGGCAGATGACGGAAGAAAAATATTTTTGCCAAAGGGCCTGAAATGTCAGTCCTCGACAAAGCGATCGGGGAGGCGAGCCACTTTAAAAATTCGGTTTTGCCCTGCTCATTAATGGAATAGATTTTTTTCAGTTTCCCGTTCTCTATAGATTCTTTTAACTCTACGAGTCCTTTCTTTTCAAGGCGCTTCAGTGATGGGTAAATGCTTCCGAAACTCGCATCCACGAAATAGGAGGTACTCATACTCATATGCTGTTTCATATCGTATCCTGTCATATCTTTTTCCATTAAAAATCCCAGTAAAATATATTCGGTCATATAATTCCCCCAAAGTAATACCTTATCAATATATATCGTCGTGATATATGTAACTACGATATAACATTACCTTCTCATTAGTCTTTTGTCAATAGGATAAAGAAATATTTATTTATAATAGCGCAAGGTGCATAATAATATGACCTTGTTTTACCAATCCTATTCTGCTATCCTAACATCGGCAGTTGCTGCCCTGCTATGGCTTTTATGGCGTTCCCGTCGAAGGTGATTGCAGCAATAGGGGTCGATACCGTCACAGCGTCGGCACTGCTCTTTGCCACTGCATCCACTGGTTTCAAGACAATAACAAAACGGGCTTCCATTACCGGAAACCCGCTTCCTTGTGCTGGTCGGAGTGGTCTTATAGGATTTTTCGAAGAAGCCCAGTAAAATCAATGGTTTGATGGTAGTCGATAAGCAGTATTTTCTTTCTTGTATGACTGAAATGTATACGTGCAAAAGAAAAGGTACAGTCCAGCATAATTAGAGAATTACTTCACTGCGTATCGCAAAAAACAATCAATTCCTTATTTGTGTTGTACAGCGTTAAATATTTCGCATCACGGGCAATTGAGCAGGCGTTTGCCTATGATTCCAAGAATTAGATGGACAACAGCCTGAAATATGTAAAAATACGGCATCCAGGCCGCCTGGCTTAAGTCGGAGATTGCTGACAGGCTATAGAACGTCAGTGCAATCCATACGATCATGTTAATTGCAAAAACGCCGGTTTTGTCCAGCGGACCGTTCCCGGGATCGGCCTTGTAAATACTTCTGTTCATAAATTGGGCAAAGCCTCCCGGGAAAACATATTCGTCAATTTCGTGGAACATGTAAAGAGGAGTGGACATCAGCATTGCAAACAATACGGTGCTTTTAGGCAGGACAATCACAATCAGATAGACGGTCAAAAAAAATACTTACAATCACACCGACTTTCGGCCAGTTATCAATAAGCCATGAAGAATAGCTTTTAAGGATGTTTCCAGTATGCTTGCCCGACGAATCTCCCTGGGGCGGATTTTCTTTCCTGATTATTCTATAGACGTATATAGCGCAAATAGGCACTGTAAAAACGATCTCAAGTATTAGCGAACTTATTATGCAAGCTATTGCTCCTTCTTTACCATATCCGGACTTTTTCTTTAGAATTCCCGAAATGAAAGGGATCGTCCCTAACAACAACCTGTAAAGAAATGCATTTAGCATTGCGGAACCCATTTTGGCACCCCCATACTATTGTCATATCGAATTTTAATAATACAACCGTATTAATTGCATATTAGCACACTTGTATTAAAAAAACAATCGTGCTATAATAAAATCATGCCTAAAAAAGTGAATCACGAAGAAAAACGCAGGAGTTTGGCGGAAGCCACCTGGCGTATCATATGCAAGGAAGGCTTGGAAGCAGTATCTGTACGCAGAGTCGCTAATGAAGCGAATATGTCGCTGGGAGCACTGCGCTATTATTTCGAAAACCAGTCAGAACTGATACGGTTTTCTATAAATATGATATCGGAACATATCCATGAGCGATTTGCAAAAATTCGATTCGAAGAAGATCCGTTAAAGCATATCGTCACGGTTGTCAGCCAATTCATGCCAATAGATGAAGAACGGCGAATAGAGGGAGAGGTATGGCTGTCTTTTATCAGCCGCGCAATACATGATCATGACATTCAGGAACTCAGAAAACAAGTGCAAGAGGAATTGTATACTAGTTTTAGTCGGATGATCGGATACTTGAACGATCAAGGTTTACTAAAAGAAGGTATTGATACAGAAGTTGAAGTAAAACGACTGCACGCACTCGTAGATGGTCTTAGCATACATAATCTGATCCATCCGGCAATGATGTCTCCGGATGAAATGGTTTCTATTATCAATTATCATTTGGAGCAAATAACCATCAAACCAACAAAGGGTCGAGTTTGAAATTTTGCAAATTATCCATAAATTTAAAAGGACTTGAACCAAGATGACTCAAATCCTTTTATAAACGCTGGTCGGAGTGGTCTTATAAGATTTTGCCCTGTTTGTCGCAGGGATATAAAAGCTGAATGTTGTTGCTTCTATGTCTTTTTCGAACTTCAGGGTTTTATGCTCCAATAATAGACATACATCGTCATGGAATTCGGTCTGAATCTTTTTTATAGCCCAATCTGCTAAACGGGTATCACTATTATTCATGGCTAAACCACCTTTTCGTTTTTTCAAGCGCTTGCATACACAGAATAACATTAGTATCCAATATCGACAATGCCGTCTTCAGTTAGAAAAATTCTCAACTACCAACGTTCATAAATTAGCGGATATTTTTCTTATATTTTAGCGGATAAGGTGGTATACTAACAGAGACTAATGTTTTGGGGGGTGAATGAAGCTTGATTTATCACAAGAGATTTACGGATAATGTGCTTGCCGACAGGCTGGCCGGCGCGGGGGCGGTTTTGATTGAGGGCCCAAAAGGCTGTGGAAAAACCGAAACCGCAAAACAAATGGCAAAGAGCATCGTCCGCTTCGACGTTGATGAGCAAGTGAAAATCAAAATGCAAATTGACCCGCATACCATTCTCACAGGCGCGGTTCCGTCGCTGCTTGACGAATGGCAGGAATACCCGAAGATATGGGACTACGTCCGCCGCGAGGTGGATGAGCGAAAGCAAAAAGGGCAGTTTATTCTTACCGGTTCTGCAACCCCGGATGACAACGCGCGGAGGCATTCAGGAGCAGGACGGTTTTCCATTATCAAAATGCTCCCGATGTCCCTGTTTGAAAAAGGCTGGTCAACCGGTGAGGTCAGCCTTGCGGCGTTATTAAATGGCGATGCGCCCAATTCCGAATCCGTAAAATTCGACCTTGGTGAGCTCGCGGAAAAGATCACGCTGGGCGGCTGGCCGGGGACGATAGACGAAAATGCCGCTAACGGATTGATGTTTGTCAGCGACTATGTAAACTTAATTTCAGAAGCGGACGTTTCAAAGGTCTCGGGAAAACGGCGCGACCCATACAAGGTAAAACGCTTGTTGCAGTCGCTTGCAAGAAACATTTCGACCGAAGCCGGCCTCACGTTGCTATCAAAGGATGCTGGCGGCAGCGACAGGGATTTGGATGATGAGACTGCCGCCGATTATCTTTCGGCTTTGGAAAGACTGATGGCGGTAGACAATCTTCCGGCGTGGAACACGCACATCCGTTCTTCGGATACGCTGCGGAAAGCACCGAAGCGCCATTTCGCCGACCCCTCGCTTGCTGTCGGCGCGTTAGGCCTTTCCGTCGATAAATTGATTTCCGACTTAAACTTTTTCGGATTACTCTTTGAATCGCTGGTTATACGCGATTTGCGTGTATACGCTGACGCAAGCAGTGGGAAGGTTTTTCATTACCGGGATTCGCGAGGATTGGAAGTAGACGCGGTCGTGGAATACGCGGACAGCACGTGGGGCGCGTTCGAGGTTAAGCTCGGCATCGGTGCTGTTGAGGAAGCCGCAGCCAATCTGCTTAAATTCAAAGATAAGATTGACGACACCAAAGTTAAGCCCCCTTCTTGTCTTGTGGTAATAACCGGCAACGGCTTTGCCTATAAAAGACTTGACGGCGTGCTTGTCGTCCCGCTGTCGGTTCTGACTGCATGATTATAAATAGCTGTCCTCGTTATATCATAGATTCTGACGGCCTTTATTGTATTTGTATGTACCAAGGTGTGCGCAAAGAAAATCCTATAAGACCACACCAACGCCCGAGTGTTCTTATAGGATTTGACCTCTGAAAGCCTTAAAACAAAAGGACTTGAAAACTCAAGTCCTTTTGCATTCGATGGTCGGAGTGGTCTTATAGGATTTCTTGAAGAAATCCAGTAAAATCAACGTTTTGATAGCAGTCGAAAAGCTGTATTTACTAAGCTTGTTATCCACAAAGATAAAACAGGGCTGCCATAGTGACAGCCCTGCTTTCAGGATAAATTCGAATGTTTTGTTGTTTCAAGCTCCTTTATTTTGATTATCAGGGAGCCTTCATCAAGCAGAATTTCTTTTTTCACCAGTGGTGATTCGATTTTCCTTATCTCAGATAAAGTTTCACACATGATGTTGGTAGCATATTCATGAATCACAGCAGTCAAGGAAGGAGTGGCTGTTTCAAAATCCAGCAGTACCTTATCGGATACGGCAAATCCCGCTTCCTTTCGCAATATCTGGCAGTGCCTCAGTATTTCACGATAAAGCCCCTCAGTTCTCAGTCTATCCGTTATCTCGGTATTGAGAGCAATCAGCACCTCATTCTGTGATTTGGATATATGTTCTTTTTCTTTTGAGGAAAGGTTAAAAAGCTCTGCGGGGAGGATATTCTCATACCTGCTTATCGTTATTGGATTTCCTTTTCTGTAGTCAGAAACGCAAGCAGCCATTTCGTCATCTGTCAGATTAGAAAGCAACCCCTTGACACGATTCAAATCGCCTTTAAGCTGCTTTCCTGCGACTTGAAAGTTTAGCGACAGATATTGGGTGCTGAGAGAAGCGAAATCTGTGAGGTAAACGATTTCCTTGACGTTGAGCTCATCCTTGATGACATCGAAGTATGGAGCACAAACAGCTTCAAGCCCTTTATCCAAATACAGCATGGACAGTGGTTGTTTCACCTTGATGTTCCTGTCGTTCCTCAGTTTCAACGCCAGAGTCATTATAATCCGAACCTTCTCAACATTTTTGAGTATGGCTTCATCAATAGCTCCCGCTTTAGGAAAGTCAGACAGGTGGATTGACTCCTCGCCTGGACCGTATTTCAATGTCATGCCTTGCCAGATGTGCTCGGTCATGAACGGAAGAACGGGCGCCATGACCTGAGCCATGGCTTTTATCGCATAAAACAATGAGTCGTATGCGCCCTGTTTATCATTATCAAGCGTGTTTTTCCAGAACCGTTTGCGGTTTATACGGACATACCAGTTGGAAACGTCGTCTGTACAAAGCTCAAATTCCCGTATGAGCTCGGCAAAGTTATATTTCTCATAATACTTCGTAGCCTTTAAGATAAAGTCGTCAATGCGGTTTTTCAGCCACATATCCGTCACATCTGCAGATCCCGGCGTGGATATGACTGGCTTGTCGATTTCCGCATAGGTCATAAAGAACGAAAAGATGTTCCAGAAGTTAAGGAGCTTCCGGCGGGCTTCCTTTCCGAGGTTATAACCAAAACGTACATCGCTCGACATAGACGCACCGGCGAAAAGGTAGCGTATCGCGTCGGAGCCAAGCTTTTCCGCCGCCTCGTCAAACCGGATCATGAAGCCTGTCTTAGAAAATTTCATCCCATCCTCGGCAAGCACCCAGTTGTTGGTTTGTACTTTCTCATAAGGCGCACGGCCGGTTATGGTAACGCTCATAAAAAGCTGGGAATAGAACCATAGCCGAACCTGCTCCTGCATCTCAATGACCCACTCAGCCGGAAAGTTTTTCTCCCATTCAGCCCTGTTAGTAAAATACCCAAGCGTGGAAAACGGAACGATACCGGCGTCAAGCCATACATCGCCAACTTCGGGAACGCGGGAAACCGATGCCCCGCAATGAGGGCACTGAATCTTTATGCTGTCAATCCACGGGCGATGAAGCTCCGGTAATTGATATGCAGCTGTTCCACCGAGTTTTGCGAGCTCACCCATAGATCCAATAACAGTGAGGTCCCCGCAGTTCTCGCACGGATAGAACGGAAGCGGTAAACCATAGAACCGCTTTCTCGAAATATTCCAGTCTCCCATGTTCTGCAGCCAGTCTATCATGCGTTTTCCAATGAACGCAGGTTCCCATTTCACAGTCTCGGCTGTGCTGATAAGCTTCGGTCTGATATCGCCGGTTTTTATATACCATTCACTGACTAAACGGAACAGCACCTCGGTTTTACAACGCCAGCAGACAGGATAGCTGTGAGTGTATTCATGTGTTTTATACAGCTTCCCTTGCTTATGCAGATTTTCAAATACTGTCGGGGCAGCTTTTGTTGCAAAAAGGCCGCTTAGAAAGTCGTACTCGCCGAGGAATACTCCGCTCTCATCTATCGGACATATCTCCTCGAGCGGAAATGACTTGCCAAACTCATAATCCTCCGCGCCACACCCAGGCGCAATATGGACAACCCCACAGCCTTCGTTGGCGTCCACCTCATCCCATGGGATTATTGTATGACGCAAATCCTTTTGAACAGGCAAGTGCGGGAAAAAGGTCTCGTACTCAAACCCGACAAGCTCGTTGCCTTTAAGAAGCCGCAATACCTGCTTTTCGCCCTCGACATGCTTAATCGCGGATTTTGCCATAACAAGCGGTCTTTCAAACCCCTCGCATTTAACAAGTGCATAATCAAGCTCAGGATTGACGGCGAGTGCCACATTCGCCGAAAGCGTCCATGGCGTTGTCGTCCAGACCAGCATGTCGAAATCCGTGTTCTTTACAGGAGCGATTGCAAACACGGCGGTATGAGTTATGTCCTTATGAGAGCCTGACATTTCATGCTCGGACAAGGACGTGCCACATCGCGGACACCAGGGCATAGGACGGTGCGACTTCACTATCCAACCGTTTTCGTGGCATATTTTTAGAAAATGCCAGATGGCGGATATATTCTCATCGGTGTGAGTGAAATATGAGTTCCCCCAATCCATCCATTGTCCGAGCCTTTTGGACTGCGATGTGATGACACCGGAAAAGTGCTTAATGCGATCGACACATTTTCTCGTGAAGTTTTCCATGCCATACGCTTCTATATCCTTTTTATCACGGAAGCCGAGCTCCTTTTCGACTTCGACCTCAACCCAAAGTCCCTGAGTGTCAAAGCCGTTGCGATAGTGGCATGAATACCCATTCATTGCTTTATACCGCAGCACGATATCCTTAATACTCCTGCCCCACGCATGATGGATACCCATGGGATTATTGGCCGTTATCGGCCCATCCAGAAAACGAAATCTCTGATTGGCTTTGTTCTTTTCACGCAGTTTCTCAAAGCATTGATGCTCCTCCCATAAACCGAGGATATCATGCTCCATCTTTACAAAATTCAGTTTTGTTTCGTTTGACATATAGACGCTTCCTTTCAGATTTTAGTTTGATATGAATGTCTGAAAGGTCGTCAATTACACTGGCTACGCCCATAGCCCAATCACCTCCCCCGCAGAGTATGAGACAAATAAAAAAGCCTTTATCCCATACGATTACGCACGGGACGAAAGCTGACTTTACTTAGCCGGGCTATCGTTATACCACCCATTACGCCATACAAGCATATGCGTCCCCTGTAACGGAGGAAATCCGTCGCAGCCTACTTGGCAAGCCGTTCAGCGCGCAGCTCAGGAGTGATTTTCGGAAGCATCATACTTGTACCGGGTTTTCACTGTTCCCAGTTCACTGTTAGGTGTTTGAATGCAGCTTACTCTCTCCATCGTCACTTTTATGCAATTATTATATTCAGCTTTTCAGTAAAAGTCAAACCATCTTTACTTTGTTTTACATCCGAGTGGTCTTATAGGATTTAGTCTCTGAAAGCCTTAATATGAAAGGACTTGAAAACTCAAGTCCTTTCATATTCGATGGTCGGAGTGACAGGATTCGAACCTGCGGCATCTTGGTCCCAAATTGAGCGCAAAATGCATTAGAAGAAAAAAAGATGGGACTACAAATTTTATCTCCTACATAGATTAACAGCATTAATATAGAAAAGATGAAAAAAGAAATTCGCCGCATTTATAGTGGCAAATTTTTTACATGGACACCATTCCATTATCAGATTCAAGTGGTATCACGCAAGCGATCTACCACTTTGTTCCACATTTCCACTTCCTTTAGAAAAAGGTGTTTGACTAATTCATTAACATCATCTAATATTTTACGTCTATCTGTCTCTGATTTGTAAACCTTCAGCATCTGGGACTTAACTGTAGACCAACCATTCTGCAATTCCTTGCTGATACGGACAAGAGAACTGATGGTATCAGTATCACAGTATTTATTCAGGACGACTCGAAATAAAAGTTCATTTGCGTAGTGCCGGTGCATGACTTGATAAATAAGTACAATTATGACACCCTGTTGTATGCCTGTGTTAAAATCATTATCGGTTAATATCCAAAAAGGTCCTATTTGCATTGTGCTAATCTGATTAATTAGTTTTTCTGCATTTTTTACTACATCATTGATAGAAAAGGTAAAGGGTGGTATATGTTCAGGCGGCTTTATAATAAAGCCATGCGGCTCTATGATAGCTTTGTTTAGTGCCAGCAAAAATCTTTCCTCTGGTATTTCCTGTTCAACATACCCGTTTATATCCTCGTCAAATATATAAAATACTTTCTTTTCATCATCATAGCCATTAATAAATGAATGATGATTCCAATGATTCTGTCCGTAACCGAAGCTGCCGGGCACCCAATAAAACACGTCTACACCTACCAGCACAAATTCTTTCTGCCGTACATGGCCTTTTATAATATCCAGACAATGCTCGTCATCTCTAAAGCTGATAGGCTGATATGAAAATTTACCGTGTATATATTTTTCCAAGAAGTCTTGCATTTGATTGAGTATAAGATGGTTATGTATTGTTCTGTTCCCTTCTGTGTTTGTTTCAGAGGGTTCTGTTTCCCACACTCCGACTTCATAATCATAATCATTAAGATAGGTAGCAGCCATATAGCTAGGTTCTGCGGATGTTATCACAGAAAAAACCATATTCAAAAGACAGTTTATCCAATACTCGTTAAAAGGTTGAATTCCTGTACGAATCTGCATTATCAATACCTCTTTTCAGACGAGAATTAATAATTTAAATATAGATGTAATACTTTTACTATCCCACAATGTGTTATAAAAATCAAGAAAATTTTACAATAATAAGTCAATCAAACTAGAAAAATGAACGAATTACAGACGTGTGACTTTGGGGATTGGGGATTATGCACTTGTGAGATTCTTAAATGTACAAGAGCAACGAAAAACAGATTATGATAAGCCGGAACAAGGGATGCGGAAGAAAGCAAGAACATACTGGCGAAAAGCCAATGACAGCTACATTGCATATACAAAACTCCGCAAGCCGAAACCAGATGTATTCCGGGTGAATCAACAATTATTAAACCTTTTGGTATTGAATCTGGACAAGAGGCTTCGGCTTCTTTTATGCAAATTTTGGTTAAGATGTTCAGGGAAGAAAATTGCATTGATAACTGGATAGATTTGTAAAAATAAAATTGGCTCCCGTTAAGGATGCCCTAATTAAGAAGGATCAGTATAGGCAGAGAAACAAAAATTTGAGCCAGCCGCGGCTCTTTTTTTATATTTTCATGCATAAGGTGTAAATAAGGTGTAAAGGGCATAAAAAAGGATCCCAATATAACTTGGAACCCTTGGTCGGAGTGACAGGATTCGAACCTGCGGCATCTTGGTCCCAAACCAAGCGCGCTACCAACTGCGCTACACCCCGTTATGCTGTAAAAACATGTCGACATAATAATTGTCTGGTATGTCTGCGTCCTTTTTCGGCGCAGAGTACATTGTACTATATGCCATACATTTGTTCAATGACACTGCATCGCATTTAACACTGTTTCGAAGCATTTTGCCTTCGATATCTTCGTTCTGCTCCACGTAGCTGCATTTTAAGTGATTTTACCCATTTCCGCAACAGAAAATAATCCTGTCGGCTAGTCTGATAGAGCTTTATCCATGAACCGTGTTTTTGCATGTACTTATTTTACCGGTCAATTGGTAGAAACGTTCTTCCGCTTAGGCCTGCGTTTAGGCCTGCGTTTGGGCCTCTGTTCGAGCTTCCGCTCGGGTTTCTGCTTAGGCTTCCATTCGGGCTTCCCTTCGTTCCTCTGCTGTGAATGCCGTGCCGCCTTTCACCTCTGCTTCAGAAACAGGTCCGACAAAGCATTTTGGATGATGGATCTGCCGCTTCCGTAAATAGAGAAGCAAAGCACTATGTCATCAATCTCCTCGTCCCTGATCAGCCGTTTGGCGTCAAAGTCCGGCGAGTCTTTCTGGTTGAAGCCTTTGGGATCGATTACATAGATTTTTGAATAATTCGGTACAAGGAACGGCACAAAAGCACTTCCGTAGGAATCCTTCACAACAAGGAGCTTCCTGCCGCCGGGTGCATCCGAATCTATCTTCTCAATACGCTGGTCCCCCCATGCAAAACAGGAATATTTATAGGCACCGAGACTCGAAAAGTTCGTATTAATAATGCTCTCCACTTTGTTGGGGGCATGCAGGTTGCCTTTATTATAAAGGGTTAGCTGATATCCGGTCTTTGGGATATAATAATCCAATTGCTCCGGATTATTCTTCAGCCTCGCAGCCTGCGGCTGTTTGTAGATTTTTGAATATAAGCCGCCTAAAAAAGGTTTATAGATGTTCATTGTAAAATCCTTCTCAAGACTTGCCGGCTTCAAACCGGCAGAGCGGCAGAAGGCACTGTACGCATAATAGGCACCCAGGGCCGTCCAGTGGACATCAGACCGGAAATAGATATTTTCCTCTTTATGCCTAAGAAGCATATCATAGGCTTGAACCACCTTCACCCCACGCACGGAGGCTTTGATGATCTCCTCGGCCCTGCTCTGGTCATAGGAACCGGTACTGTATTTGTCCGAGGAGAAGTAAGCGGCACTGGTCGGGCCGGTGATTGAATAGATGTTTTTACCCGGCAGTGCTTCGGCAATTTTCGTCAATACGCTTCCATATGCTTTCAGGTTATTTGCGCCGGTAGGCATCATGACCCTGTCTCCGGATATGATCAACGAATCATTCAGCCTGCTGTCGCCTTGATCCTGCTCTGTGTCTTGAAACTGGGCATCCTGCTGCTCTGCACGTTGATTCTGTGCATCCTGATTCTGCCCTGCATATTGATTCTGTACACTCTGATTCTGCTCCGCATAGGGATTCTTAGCGTCCTGATCCTGCTCCGCATGCGGATTCTTAGCGTCCTGATCCTGCTCCGCATACGGATTCTTTGCGTCCTGATTCTGCTCCGCATACGGATTCTTTGCGTCCTGATTCTGCTCTGCATACGGATTCTGTACACCCTGATATCGCTCTATATACTGATTCTGTAAGCTCTGATTCTGCGTGTCCTGTTCCTTCTGCGAATCCTGATTTACTCCGGTTAAATGCCCGTTATCCGGTACAACATCGCCACCCTGGCCCTCCGACGATGCTGTACCGGCTAACCTCCCACCAGACTGATCTGCAGTGTCCTGTCCCTTCCTTACCTGATGGGAAGAGGCAGTATCCTCTGTGGTAGATTTTCTATCCTCTGACTGTTGCCTGTCAGACAGTTCAAATGCCGTGGTTGAATCCTGCTGTACACTAAATTGCCTGTCAACAGTTTTCTTCCCTTTCTCTGCCTTTCCCACAGCCTTTTGCCCGTCTGTGGTCTGAGCTTCATCCGCATTTGCAGGATCTTGGGCTGAGACAAATGTATCGACATCCACACTCATTAAAACGGCTTCGCTCTGCTTGAAAGCATCAAGGTAAAACAATTCGGTATAAGTCTGATAGCTCTGAACAGAAAAATCCCTAAGCAGAAAATTATCCAGCAGGTAGCTTTCATATCCGCTTTCGAATTTCCCGTCGAAAATACTGCTCAGCGATAACTCCGGCCTGACACTCAGCTTTCTGTTCTCCAATGAAGAGAACCCGTCATGGTCCGGGAACAGCGAGCAGATGAATATCGCAGCCATGAGCACAATAAATGTTATTGTAACGGAATATTGCAGCTTTTTCATCTGTCACCCCCTGTAAACATCTGCCCCTGCCTCTGCTTAGTGAAAGAAGATTCGGGATTTTTCCATAAAATTCAAAATCTGAAGTATATAAAAGGGTTATAACTGTTGCTTACAATACTGGCTGTGCAGAATATCAACACAGCTGCCGTGCAGACCGTTGCCCCGGCCAGAACGACACCGGAAGGCAGGTTGAGCTTTTTCAGCTTCTCCATGACAAATTCCCTGGCCGGCATTGCGCCTGTCACGCATACAGCAATAAACGGCAGATAATTGATCAGCAGCTGTACAGTATCAGAAAGGGTAAAAGCTGTTCCGGCCAGACCAAACATCACTTTCAACGCATTGATATTACGGTTGAAATCTACAAAATAGAAGAAATTAAAGCCAAACATGACGAGGAAGAACGAGTATGCGATCCGTACACCCTTGGGCACTTTTCCAAGTACTTTGAGCAGGAAGGTCTTTTCAAGGATGAGAATTCCTGCAAAGTACAAGCCCCAAATGATAAAGTTCCAGCTTGCACCGTGCCAGAAGCCGGTCAGCATCCAGACAACCAAGATGTTTCGGTATTGAAGTCTCCGGTTACCGCCCATCGGGATATAGACATAATCCCTGAAGAATCTGCCGAGTGTCATGTGCCAACGGCGCCAGAACTCCGTGATGCTTTGTGAGACATACGGATGATTGAAATTCTCCGGAAACCTGAACCCGAACATTCTGCCCAGTCCGATGGCCATATCCGAATACCCCGAGAAGTCAAAGTATATCTGAAATGTATAACAGAGCAGTCCGAACCAGACAAGCGGCGAGGATTGGCCAAGCAGATCGCCATCAAGGAATTTGGCTGCAAGGAAACCTGCATAATTTGCAATCAGCGTCTTTTTTGCCAGTCCGCGGATAAAACGGTTGACTCCGATGTACATGTCCTCCATCGAAACCTTCCGGCCGGCCAGTTGGGTCTCTATATCCTCGTAACGTACGATCGGCCCTGCCACGAGCTGAGGAAACATCGACACAAAAAGCAGGAAGTTGGCAAAAGACTTTTGAACCTTCACCTTTCCCCTGTATGCGTCAATCGTATAGGTAATGGTCTGCATGGTGTAAAAGGAAATACCGATAGGAAGGGAGATCCGCGGATTAGGCACCTGCAGGTTTAAAATTGCATTCAGGTTATCCACAAAGAAATTACCGTATTTGAAGAGCGCGAGCATCCCAAGATTCAAAACAAGCGAAGTGACCAAAAACATTTTGCCTTTTCTCGTATTCTGATATTTACCTGCCATTCCGCCGCAAATAAAATCGATGATGGAACTTAAAATGAGTAAAATCACCCACACCGGCTCGCCCCAAGCGTAAAAGAACAATGAAGCGGCAATCAGGACCAGATTTTTTATTTTATTATTCGGGGCAAGAAAATAAAGCAATGCAGTAACCGGTAAAAATCGGACCAGAAATACCAAGCTGGAAAAGACCATATAACCTCCAATATTATATATGAAAGTTTACCATAATGGAATTTTATTCTGCAATATGCCTTTTATCTCGAATATCAGCCAAGGTAAATGATATCACCAAATGGCCTGTAACACAACTATTATATGGTAATCGATCCTGTCATAAATTAAAGAATTTGAAAGGATTGTGTAACATAATGGTAACTTGAACCCTCCATCCTGCTAGGCTATAATTAATAGTAGCAAGGGGACATGCCTCTCTCTCTGCGGAATGAAGTCTGAGGAACGATATACAAGGTTTGGAAGTGGTGTTATCAAAAGGATTTTAGGGCAGACCAGAAAGGCAATCCAGGATTTCGGCATGATACAGGAAGGCGACAGGATTGCTGTCGGAGTCTCAGGCGGCAAGGATTCTCTCACTTTGCTGGTCATGTTGAGAAGGTTGATGGATTTTTATCCTGTTAAATATGAACTCAAAGCTGTAACAATTTCCATGGGCATCGGAGAACCGGATTTCTCCCCAGTTGCAAGGTTGTGCGAAGAGATCGGAATAGAGTACATAATAGAGGATACTTATATAGGGAAAATCGTTTTCGAAGACAAGCAGGAGGACAATCCCTGCTCCCTTTGTGCCAATCTCAGGCGAGGTGCTTTAAACAATACTGCCGTAAGGCTTGGCTGCAACAAAGTGGCCCTTGCCCATAATCGCGATGATGTCATTGAAACTCTGCTCCTCAGCACATTTTATGAAGGGCGGATCCACTCTTTTTCACCCGTTACTTATCTGGACAGAAAGGGCATTACCGTAATACGTCCTCTTTTATACGTGGAAGAGAAAAAAATCAAGGTTTTTGTCAGAGATCAACATTTTCAGATCGTTCACAATCCCTGTCCAGCCAATGGCCATACCAAACGCCAGTTCATCAAGGAACTGCTGATAGACCTGACAGCTGACAACAGGGAAATAAAAAACAATATATTCGGCGCCATCAAGCGTTCCGGCCTGGATGGATGGCACGAATGACGGAGGTCAAAATGAAACACAAAGGAAAAGGCAAGTCGGTTGCAGCTGTTCTTCTGGCTGTTCTCCTTCTGGTTCCAGCTACAACGGCAAATACTTTCGCAGCCGGTTCAGGGGTCATCCATGAAGAAACGAATAGTCAAACCATTACACAGGGAGTAACGCTTGATAATATCATCCGGTTCACCACAGACGGCTGGTACAACTTTCAAGTCCTAAAGGTAGATATGACCAACCAGTACATAAGTGTCGATACGCTCACAAACAAGGAATCTGTAGGCAAGACTGCAACAGCCGGTAAACTGGCAACGCAGCGGAATGCAGTCGCTGCCGTGAATGCAAGCTTCTTTACGTCCTCCGGCGGCGGTAACGGATTCCCGGTCGGAGCCCTCGTACAATCCTCGGAGCTCATGGCTGCTTATAGCAGCTTTAACAAATACGGCAATGTAATGTCAACCTTTTCAATCAATAATTTGAATGAGGTTCTTCTTGATTATTGGAAAGTAGACATGAGTCTTTCGTCACAAAAGGGGGCCGTGTTGCCTGTGGAACAGTACAACGTGGCTAATAAGAAGAGATATACGGACCTCAGCGTGTTTGATAAAAAATGGGGCAAGATAGCTGTAGGCTCGTCCGCTGAAATGCCCGACATTTTTCAGATGGTCGTAGTAAACGGTGTTGTGTCACAATTTCTAGACGCGCAGCCGGCTGCTCCGATCCCGGATAACGGTTTCGTCGTCGTCACACGCAAAGATGGCGCAGCAAAGCTGCAGCAGGCATTTGCCTTAGGTGACGCCGTTACCATGAATATCGGCACCACTCCCGACTGGACAAAATGCAAAATGGCAGTCTCCGGCAGTTCCATGCTTGTGAAGGATGGCGTCATTCCGCAAACATTTTCATTCACTGCGGCAGATGTCATGATCAAGAGTCCAAAGACTTCGATCGGCAGTTCAAAGGATGGAAAAACGATTTATTTTGTTACGGTTGACGGAAGACAAACCTCCAGTATCGGATTGACGCAGAAGGATATGGCCCTGTTCATGAAAAGCATTGGCGCATACAATGCCATCAATATGGACGGCGGCGGTTCCACTACGATGGCTGCAAGACCTCTTGGCAGCGATACTGTAAAGGTGATGAACAAACCCTCCGATGGAACTACGCGCAACGTTCTGGTCGGGGTTGGCGTATTTACTTCGGCACCGGCGGCGCCGCTGGCAGGTCTGATCGTTGAAACTACCGATCATTATTTATTTGCAAACGCCTCAAGGGCTTTTACAATCAAAGGCTTTGATAAGTTCGACAACCCGATCACTGTAGATCCGGCCTCGGTCAAATGGACCGTTTCCGGCGTGAAGGGCACCTTTAAGGATAATGTATTCCATCCAACGACCTACGGCGAGGGAAAAGTGACGGCCACGATCGGCAAAGTGACTGCTTCTATAAATATAAGCGTACTGTCCAAACCCGCCGTGATCCTGCTTAATACGGACAGCTTCAAACTTCCTTCAGGACAGTCAAAGGCCTTTACCATCAAAGGTGTGAACTCAAGAGGCTACACGGCAATAATCGAGCCATCGGATCTCACCTGGAAGGTCAGCAATAAAATCGGTTCTTTTAAAGAGGGTGTCTTTACGGCGGAAAACGGCGGCGCCGGCTATATAGATGCTTCTTTCGGAGATGTGCATGCTTACTGTGCCGCATCCATATCCAATGATTCCGTTTCGGTGATCGACAATTTTGAGTCGGAAAACGGCAGCTTCCTGTCTTATCCTGAAACAGTAGCCGGTTCCTACGCCCTTTCTACTGAACAGAAGAAATCGGGCAATTCCTCAGGAAAGCTGGTATATGACTTCACTACGAATACTGATGTAACGAGGGCTGCCTACCTGACGTTGAAGAATGGTGGCTACAACCTCGATGCAGGCACATCAAAAATAGGGCTGCAGGTATACAACGACCATGGAAATCCCGGCTGGCTGCGCGCGGAGATCTACGATGCGAACGGCGATAAGCAGGTGGTGGATCTTACTAAAACCATGGACTGGACAGGCTGGAAATATATAGAAGAATCCGTTGAGGATATTAAAATGCCTGCAAAACTGACAAGGATCTATCAGGTCCTGGTGGACCCGGATAGTGAACAGTTGTCCGATGCAGGCTACCTGTGCTTCGACGATCTGACAGTGACCAAAAGCGGCTATACGGCACTGGACGGCCTGAAAGTGCCTGATAACACACTGTTCCCGGACGAGGCAAATAAAGCGGTCAGCTTCAGCAAAGCGACCTCCGATTCTTTCCGTTTCGGTGTACTCGGACAGTCACGCAAACCCGGCAATACCCTGGAGAAAAATCTAGCGAAGAAATTTGCGGATAAAGTGACAAAGCTGCTGGATGTCGGCGCGATCGTCGGAGACGGCTCCCATGAATCCATTACAAGTCTGATTAAGAAAAAGCCGGTCATCGCCACACACACGGTAGATTTGAAGAGCACAAAGGCCGCTGATTATGCATATACTTCCTCAGATATCAAAAACAGCCGTTTCATTAAGCTGGATACACGGAACAAGAGTCTCAGAAAGAGTGATTCCGGGCAATGGTTCCAATTCCTTGACGATTTGAATTCCTTTAAGGGCAAAAATGTGTTTCTTTTCATGGGAGATTCTCCGGAAACCTTTACAGACAAGCTGGAACTGGAATATTTCAAGAAAACGCTTTCCGACTACAGACTGGAAACGCTGCGCAATGTCTGGGTTTTTTACAACGGAGATAAAAACAGGAGTTACATGGAAAAAGGCGTGAAATATATTGAATCGACCGGTTACGAGGTAGATGGGTTAAAAACCGGCAAAACCGCAGCAGCCAAGTATGTGTTGGTTACAGTGAAAGGTAATGTCGTTACCTATATTTATAAAGAGATCGAATAGTGGTTAAACATCAGGAATATGGGTATCAATATGCGTTGTACAGAAAATAAAGGAGGTTTTGCATGGCTGCTGAAATATTGTTTTCCTCGGTTGAATACGACAAATATGATTCTGATAGGACCCTTCCGGCAAAGTTTGGACGCCTGGTGGATAGAATGGGGCTGCAGGATGTTGTCAAAGGCAAGTTGACTGCAATCAAGATGCATGTTGGCAGGAACATTGGCTATTCTACGATTCCCCCTCTGTTTGTCAAAATACTGGTCGACAAGCTGAAGGGCTACGGAGCAAAGGTGTATATCACAGACCAGACCGTGACCGATGCCAGAATGAGGGGGTATACCGAGGAATTGCTCGGTGTGCCGATCGTAGATGTCTGCGGTGTGACAGGCAAATATTATTATGAAAAAAATGTGGATTTTCGAAGCTTCAAGAATGTCGATATCGCCGGCAACATCCATGACGCTGAGGTGATGATAGATCTCTCTCATGTAAAAGGGCACGGGGTATGCGGTTATGGCGGCGCCTGCAAGAATATCGCCATGGGCTGCGTCACCGACAGGACGAGACAACAGATTCACGGCCTTGAGGGCGGCATCGAATGGAATGAGGATGTATGCACACATTGCGAACTTTGTGTGAACAGCTGCAATCACTTCGCGAACCGCTTCGACGAAGAGGGTAAATACAGTGTAAATTACCATCACTGTACGTTGTGCCAGCATTGTGTCAAAGTCTGCCCTGTTTCTGCAATGAGGATGGAAGCGAACAAGTACGAGGATTTCCAGACCGGAATGGCTATTTGTACTGAAGAAGTTTTAAAGCTGTTCAAGCCCGGTCATGTATTCTATATCAATTTCCTTCTGAGCATCACGGCGCTTTGCGACTGCTGGGGGCTTACAACACCTTCCCTGGTGCCCGACATCGGTGTTATGGCTTCGAAGGATATCATTGCGGTAGAAAAAGCCTGCCTGGATGCGATAAAACTGGAGAACCTGATCTCCTCGGCATTACCTAAGGGTCATGACTTTGGACAAAACGGACATCTTTTTGAGAGGCTGCACGGCAAGAATCCGTTCGTTCAATTGAAAGAACTTGAGAAACGCGGCCTTGGCACCATGGAATACACGATTCTGGAAATAGATTAAAGTCAGATGCATTATAGCGCAGCAATGGTAAGGAAATGTTTTTCGGTTGTAGTGACATTTCCTTACCATTGCTGCTTTTCAACGAGGCGGGCCGCAAGCTAAGCTTGCTGCTCGCCCTGCATCCGCACCAGAATATATGTCGCCGGTTGAAAACCGGATCGGTTCCAGCCACATATAGAAGTGGGGGACATCTTTTACCCATAATAAAATCCTGGAGAATCACAGTTTTTTTACTGTTTCCTTTAAATATGCGGAGAATTCATCCCGTAGGTCATCACGTTTAAGGGCAAACTCGACCGTTGCTTCCAGGAAGCCTTGTTTGTTCCCCACATCATATCGTTTTCCAACAAAGTTGTAGGCGAACATCGTTCCAGTCGACAGAAGCATTTTCAATGCATCCGTCAGCTGTATCTCACCACCCTTGCCAGGTATTGCAGCCTCAAGAAAATTGAAAATTTCCGGTGTAATGATATATCTTCCGAGTATTGCAACGTTTGACGGCGCCTTCCCCGGATCGGGCTTTTCAACCAGGTCGGATACTTTATAGACACGATCTCCCACCAAATTCCCCTTTATGATCCCATACTTGGAGACATCGCCGTCCGGGACATTTTGCACGCCAAGCACAGTTGTCTGATATTCCTCATAAACATCAATCAGCTGCTTCAGACATGGTACACTGGAATCCACAATATCATCACCAAGCAATACGGCAAAAGGTTCATTGTCAATAAACGAACGAGCGCAGTTGATGGCATGGCCAAGGCCTTTAGGCTCCTTCTGCCGGATATAGTTAAGATTTACAAGATTAGAAATATCCTGTACCAGCGACAGTAAATCATCGTCTCCCTTTCTCCTGAGTATGTCCTCCAGCTCATAGGATTTGTCAAAATGATCTTCTATCGCCCTCTTGCCGCGGCCGGTAACTATCAGGATGTCTTCTATCCCTGAAGCAATAGCCTCTTCAACAATGTACTGAATCGTGGGTTTATCCACGATCGGAAGCATCTCTTTAGGCTGAGCCTTCGTTGCAGGCAGAAACCTCGTACCTAATCCGGCTGCCGGTATTACAGCCTTGCGTACCTTCATTAGCATTCTCCCCTTCCAATGCTCGCGCATTGAGTTTGTATTTTAACGGAATAAATTCCCTAAGATATCTCCTCCAATATTCCCTGAACCATGGGATTCATTCGCATGCCCGCGCGTGGCTGAATGAAGCCTGTCTGCGAGCCTTGCCAGCGGAAGTGTCTGTAGATAGACTGTACCCGGTCCGGTAACACAGGCCAGGAACAGGCCCTCCCCGCCAAACAGCGCATTCTTGAAACCCCCGACAAACTGTATGTCATAATTGATCGATTCATCAAATCCGACCAGACAGCCGGTATCCACCCTCAATGTTTCACCTGGCGCCATCTCTCTTTCGATGATCGTGCCGCCCGCATGCATAAACGCAAGTCCGTCCCCTTCCAGCCTTTGCAGAATGAAGCCTTCGCCGCCGAAGAAGCCGGCACCCAAACGTTTTGTGAAAGCAACCTGAATGTCAATTCCACGTGCAGCGCACAAAAACGCATCCTTCTGACACAGAAATCTTCCTCCGTGCAGGGACAGATCTACTGGAATAATTTTGCCCGGATAAGGAGCTGCAAAGCCTAATCTGCTCTTGACAGCGCCATTGTTGAAAAATGAACTGATAAAAAAGCTTTCGCCTGTTACCATCCGTTTGAATCCGTTGAATAATCCACCGCCAGTCGAAGTTTGCATCACAATGCCCTGTTCCATGTAAAGCATCGCGCCGATCTCTCCCCTGACTGCCTCTCCGGGATCGAGTTCAATCTCTACCATTTGCATATCATCACCAAGAATTTTATAATCGATAACGTCTGCCAACACAGCACCCCCTCCTGTTATTCATTCGGCAAGCCTGCCCCGAACGGCCGCAATGCCCTGACTCACTACATTATGAGAATTATCCATCAAGATTACTTTATCACATATATGGATAACTTTACAAGCAAGGATTTTTGCATATTCCAGTATCTAAAACGATAGCTGGCAAGTATCGTTCAATGTCTCGCTATGCCATCCGCTGAGGCTTCTTTCCGCAAAGGACATTTACTGCTTGTAAACCTAATTGTTACAAAAATTTAATATATTTTAACGGAAAATTGTGGTACAATAAAATTGCCACAGCCAATAATACTAATTTTTCATTTTTGTTCCTCCTTTTAATATAGACTATGGCTAATTTAATTTTATTTTATTTAAATTTGTAAAGCACTTATATTATCGTAATTATTTATAAATATTTACCCAGTGCTTTATTTTTTTGCATAAAAACGCTGTAAGCCTACTGTCTGTACACCTTACTGGAACGCTCAGGTTCCTTCCAGTAAATACATGCCTATAAAATTTGAAATGTGTTGATAAGCTGCCGCATATTGAGTATAATAGGTAAGTGACTTTTGAAAGAACCATGTGTTAATCTTTGGCCGTGCTAGACGGGGAGGTAGCGGTGCCCTGTACCTGCAATCCGCTGCAGCAGGGTTGAATCCCTGTTCGAGGCTTTATCCCTGTAGAGCCTGCCCCATGCAAGTGGCGATGATAACTGGGTCTTGCGCAACGAAAGCCTGTGAACCCCGCCAGGTCCGGAAGGAAGCAACGGTAAGCGGTAACTTGCGTGTGCCGCGAGGATACCTGGTTAGAGCTAACTATATGGGTTACGTTTATAGAGATAAGTCGACAACAGGTGCACGGCCAATCAAAATATAAATTAGAGGACACTCCTGAAGAGATGTAATGGGAATGTCCTCTTTTTATAACGTATCGGTTCAAAGAAGATGTTCGGATGCAGAGACATTTTATACCAGGGTACAAAATTTTATCAGGGAATTTTGTGCCTAGCTGCATATCAACGAGGCTGGTCGCAAGCAAAGCTTGCCGCTCACCCATGCATCCCGGGTTGGTCTCAAGCAAAGCTTACTGCTCACCCATGCATCCCGGGTTGGTCGCAAGCAAAGCTTGCCGCTCACCCATGCATCCCGGGTTGGTCTCAAGCAAAGCTTGCTGCTCGTCCATGCATCCCGGGCTGCTCACAAGCAAAGCTTGCTGCTCGTCCATGCATCCCGGGATAGAGATATGCTCGCCGTTTGAAAACCAAATCGGTATCCGCGACTATAGAAGTGGGTGACAACATTTACTCGTTATATATCCGTCGTTTTGATATAATGAGTATATGCTAAAAAAGCAATAGAATATGGGGCTGCAGGTAAAAGTCATGAATTGGCTTTCCGGATTGCAATCCTGTCATTGCATGGTGGGCTGTCAAGCCCGGATAAACAAGGATCTAACTATTTATGAGGTGAATACGATGTCCTATATTGCTTTATACAGAGAATGGCGCCCGACTCTGTTCGAGGATGTGGTGGAACAGGAGCATGTGGTCAAAACGCTCCGTTATAGCGTCAGCACAGGCAGAATTGCACATGCCTACCTTTTTTGCGGTACAAGAGGTACCGGTAAGACAACAATGGCGCAAATCCTTTCCAGGGCAGTCAACTGTCTCAATCCAAAGGACGGCGATCCCTGCAACCAATGCGAAGTGTGCCGCGAAATACTTGCCGGAAGCTGTGTTGACGTACTCGAAATCGACGCGGCTTCAAACAATAGCGTAGACAATGTCCGCTCCATCCGCGACGAAGTCATTTACGCCCCGACAAAAGCCAGGCGTAAGGTCTATATCATAGACGAGGTTCATATGCTCTCTTCAGGCGCCTTCAATGCACTGCTGAAAACACTTGAAGAACCTCCTGAACATGTCGTGTTCATCCTTGCCACTACGGAACCGCACAAGCTTCCCGCCACGATTCTTTCCCGCTGCCAGCGGTTTGATTTCAGGCGCATCACCCATGAAAGCATCGTAAAACATCTTGACAAGATCGCTTCAGCAGGCGGTACCCTGCTGGACGCCGATGCTGCAAAGCTTATTGCACGCATGTCCGACGGTGCAATGAGAGATGCCATAAGCCTGCTTGATCAGTGCATTTCTCTGGGAGGCGGAAAAATTGACTACGATGATGTACTTTCGGTCGCAGGTATTGTGAATGATACCTTCATGACTGATTTCATCAATTGCATGCTCGATAAAAATATTGGCGCAATACTAGGAAATATTGAACGCCTGGTCATGGATGGCCGTGATATAGCTCATTTTGTATCCGACCTCGTCCTGTATTTCAGAAACCTGCTCATCTGCAAGGCGACAGACGGAAAGTGCGACAACCTCATCGAAGTGCCGGCCTCTGTCCTTGCTGATATGAAGCAGCAGACAGGCCGTATTTCACAGGATGAAATCGTAAACAGGATAAAGGAGCTTTCTGCACTTGAAACAGGATTGAAATGGGCGTCAAACCCGAGAGTCCTTCTGGAAGTGACGCTTATTAAGTTATGCATGGGCATTGCACCCGAAGACGCAAACATGAGTGACAGGGTCGCCGCCCTTGAAAACAGGCTCAACAGCGGAAACTTTACGGTAAACACGGAATCGTCCAGGCCTGCGGGATTGTGCGGCAATTCACCGTTAGTTTCCACAGACGCCGCTACCGGCAGCAATTCTCCGTTATTTTCGCCGGATGCTGCCAGGGATGCACCTTCCTATGCAGCCTCCTCTCCCTCATCAACCTCCTCTGCGGCTGCAGCTTTCCCTGCAACAGCCGGGTCCAAAACGGCTGCAGCCGAATTCAAGCAATGGCCGAAAATAATGGAGCATTTGAAAAGCATGGGAAAGATGAAAATTCACTCCTTCCTTTTAAATGTCAATGCCGTTGTACTGGATGAAAAAGATGTCGGACTTCTGTTCAGCGCGAAGGAGAATTTTACCAAGACCCTTGTTTCCAAACTCGAGCACCTGGAATTAATTGAAGACGCAATTTTGAAAATAACCGGACGTGAAATGAAAGTAAAGTGTCTGGATGAGGAAAGCTTCACAAAGGCACCCATCAGTTCAAAACCCACCGAAAGCGAAGAGTTGGTTGAAAAAGCCCGCAGTTTGGCTGACAAGGCCGGCTTAACGCTTGAGATACTAGACGAATGACGAAGCCTGCATTCTCTATGCTTTGATATATTTCCTGCAGGTTAGTCCTTGTGTGATCTTGAACTGTTAAGGTATAATAGGAATGAATTATGATCTTTTAGGAGGTACAAAAAATGGCAAAAGGCGGATTTTCAGGCTTCGGCGGCGGCGGCAACATGGGAAATCTCATGAAGCAGGCGCAAAAAATGCAGAAGGATATGGAAAAAATGCAGGAAGAGCTTCAGGAAAAAGAAGTTGAAGCAACTGCAGGCGGCGGGGCTATCAAGGTCGTTGCCACAGGTAAGAAGCAGATAAAGGAAATTACAATAAACCGGGACGTCGTAGATCCGGAGGATGTGGAAATGCTGCAGGATCTTGTTCTTGCCGCTGTAAACGAAGCATTGCGAATGGCTGACGAAATGGTCAACGGCGAGATGTCAAAGATTACCGGCGGTATGGGCGGACTCGGCGGTCTTTTCTGATATGAGCTATTTTTATGCTCCACCCGTAGCAAAATTGATAGAAGAATTTGAAAAGCTTCCCGGTATTGGCCACAAGACAGCTCAGAGGCTTGCTTTCCATGTGCTGAACCTTCCGCTGGAAAAGGCGGAAAGTCTGGCTAATGCCATTCGGGATGCCAAACTCAAAACCCGTTACTGCTCGATATGCAGCAATCTGACCGAAACCGACCCCTGTGCAATATGCAGCGCTTCGAACCGGGATCAGGGTGTGATTTGCATCGTCGAAGACCCCAGGGATGTTGTGGCGATGGAGAGGATACGTGATTTCAAGGGCCTATACCATGTGCTTCATGGCGTCATTTCTCCGATGGAGGGCATCGGACCCGGAGATATCAAAATAAAAGAACTGCTTCAGCGAATCCGCGACGGAGAAATTCGCGAAGTCATACTCGCAACAAATCCCGATGTAGAAGGTGAAGCGACCGCCATGTACATATCCAAGCTCTTGAAACCCATTGGAATCAAAACTACACGCATCGCATATGGTATCCCCGTCGGCGGAGATCTGGAATATGCAGATGAGGTTACGCTGGCCAAAGCATTGGAAGGCCGCCGTGAGTTGTAGTCACTTCCGTATATATGGAACGAGATCTTAAGGTTTGACTTGAAGATTAAAGTGATAATATGTTTTGTTAATCATTCGTTCGCTGGAAGCCATAATGACATTGCATTTATACGCAATGGAATCATGGCTCTTTTTTATAACTCCGGAATTCTATCCTCCTCATTAAGCCGGCAACGCTTTATCACCGTAATTCCAATCACTGCAGAACGTCCTTTTTTAGAAGCTGCACTCCTCCTGCTAAATAAATATTCTGGCATTGAACGCGGCAATCGGAGCAGCAAGAGCTGGTGAACAAGGCAAAGGCTTCGCAGTGGACCGTCGGTAACTTTAAAATCTGAATATCTAGATCCTATTAAAGATCGTTCCGTAAAATAAACACTTTCGGAACGGTCTTTTTCTTTTTCAAAATATTCTGAGAATATTTTAATTTTTATGAAACATAATTAATTTTATTGCGTATATTTAATTGTGACCTTAATAAAATTAATATTCTCATTGATTTTATTAAGTAGTTTTGAAAATGGCCCTTGACAAACGAAATAAACAATAATAGTATATATTATGGAATAATTAATATATTCAATGTTAATATTAATAATATTAATTAATCCATAATATATCTTTAAATAAATTAAGGAGAACCTATATGCCAAGAGAAGCATTGGGGAAATGTCCGGTCTGCGGACAAAATACGGAAGTAACAGCAATCAGCTGCAATGAGTGCGGCACCAAAATAGAAGGACATTTTCAGCTTTGCAGGTTCTGCAGGTTGACTGAGGAGCAGAAATCCTTCATTGAAACCTTTATAAAATGCAGAGGCAATATCAAGGAAGTTGAAAAAGAACTTGGAATCTCCTACCCCACTGTAAAGAACAGGCTTGAGGACGCGGCAAACGCTCTGGGCTACAACAATTCTCCAGCCTTCAGTTACAACGAATCTGATGATACCGGACGCAGGAGGGAAATTCTTGATCTGCTGGAGAGTGGCGAACTTAACGTAGAAGATGCACTGGATATGCTTAAGGATTAGTACAACGCTCAGTATATTGGAGCTGGAATTCAGCAATAAAAAACAAAGACAGACTGCAAGACCATATAAAATAAAAATAATTTCAGGAGGATGTTAACATGTCAATTAGTGAAGAAAGAATGATGATACTTAAGATGCTGCAGGAAGGAAGAATCAACAGCGATGAGGCAGCAAAACTACTGGAGGCATTGGACGCAAACGAGAAAAAGGCCTCAGCAGGACCATGCGGACCCGGACCGGGCTTCGAGCACCACACTCATCATCACCAAAGGCCTCAATATTATGATGAAGTAGCCAAGGTCAGGGAAAGAATCAACGACTGGAGACGTGATTTCTCCAAGAATTACAACCAGAAGGATTTCGACAAGATGGTCGATGATTTCAGCGCAAAAGCGGAGAAGGTCGGCAAGGAAGTCGCATCTGCCACAGTAGGAATGGTTGACAAGATGGTCGATTTCATGGGAAGCTTCGTTGACACAGGTGCCTTTAATATTTTCGGAAGCTGCGTACTGGTTGAAAAGACTTATGAAGCACCTGCAATAGAAGGAACGAATCTTGAACTGCAGGGAACCAACGGTCCGATCACCATCAAAAAACATGAAGAGGACAGAATCCTTATAAAAGCCAAGATTCGCACTCCCCAGGCAAATGCAGAGGATGTTCTCGCTTTCGACAACAGCAATGGTACGGTATCGCTCAAGCTGGCAAAGTCCGACTCCTTCAATTTGAGCGTATCTTATGAAGTATTTGTACCCGCAGTTAAATTAAACAAGCTTATTCTTGAGACAAAGAACAGTAAAATCAATGTCGAGGACACTGTTTCCGAAGAATTCTCCAGCATCACCAAAAACGGCGCTGTCGATCTCACAGGCGTGACCAGCAACAAGATCAGCGTTGATACAAAAAATGCAAAGGTAGTCGTGAACTATCTAATTGCTAAAGAAATCTCTTTGACCACCAAGAATTCCCTGATCGACATGAAAAATCTCAGAACCGAGAAGCTTGGTGCTTATACGGCAAACGGCAAAATACTGCTGGAAAACCTGCAGGCAGCTGAGGGTTCAACTGAGGTTGAATTGATGCTCAAGACTAAGAATGCCGATATCAAGGCCAATATGAACGATGCGGAAGACAGGGGCTACAAGGTAAAGGCACGTACTTCCAACGGCGGGATCAACCTGCTGATACCGAGCCTGTTGTACAGAAATTCACCGGATGCCGGCGGTTTCGGCAAGCAAGCGGAAGCAGAAACCGAAAATTTCAGCAATGCCCCCCAAAGGGTTAATATATATGCGGAAACACTGAACGGTTATGTTGAAATAATCAAGTAAAGAGCAACCTCCTCCCCCTCCTTGGATTTGGATTGCAACAGATCGGCAGAAACCACAGGTGTAGCGCAAAAAGCCATGGGTACGATAAAACGTACATCATGGCTTTTTTATTCAGGATATTTGTGCAGCAAGTCCAGTCATATAGTGATTTCAGTGCAATGTCACTCCAAGCGGGGGGGCGATATCCTTTGGATTTTATTTCATCTTATTGGGTTTGTACTTCAGCCGTAAAAGCCCGATGTATTCCTCTGCCTGCCTGATAGCTTCCTCCGGCAAGCCGGAGACATCAAGGCTTTTTTTGTCTTCTCCGGTGAATGCATTCTCTTTTTTCTGCGGGCGTCCCAGTAAATAATCAACCGAGGTCTCATATATATCAGCGAATGTCTTTAATGTATTTGGGTCAGGCAGACTGACATCATTCTCATAATTTGAGATTGTCTTATTATTGATGCCTGTTTTTCTGGAGACTTCCTTCTGCGTAAGGTTTTTAACTTCACGTGCATTTCTTAAGCTATCTCCCAATGTTTTCAAATGCATCCCTCCAGTGATTATTATAATTCTTCCCAATACCAAGAACCATTAATTCCCATATGTTTGGATTTTTGTTATTGACGTCCCATATTGTGGGACTTATAATGGAGTAGAATTTCATGAAATTGTGTAAGAATTGGAGGGCAGATAACGTGGAGGATAACGAAAACACAAAAGAACACGTAAGAATGCTGCGACACCTGTCCAGGCAATTGGATTGCCTGATCAATAAAGCTGTAAGCATCGGTTTGAAAGATGCAAATATCGAAAATGAGCTTAGAGAGCTAAATGAGGTATTGATTCTCTTCAATAAAACAGTTGAATACGATTGGAACGGGAAAACTGGAAATGAGGATGAAGGATGAATGAAGGAGCAGATGACAGATAGAAGAATAGGGAATGAATGAGAATATAGAATGAAGCTGAAGGCTGAAGAATGGAGATTAACCCTTATTCCCTGTGGCGCACCTCTGCAAACTATGCTATAATAAATAGCCGTACAATTCATGCCATGAGGTGAAATATGTTTGACAAGCTGGAAATCGCGGATAACAGGTATGAGGAAATTAACCTCAAACTGAGCGAGCCGCAGATCATTGGAGATCAGGACGAATATCGCAAGCTGATGAAGGAGTTTTCCGAACTTGGAGAAATCGTTGAAAAATATCGTGAATACAAGAAAGTAAAGACAGATATAGCTGAAGCGAAAGAATTGCTGGACGGTACGCTGGACAAAGATTTCCGCGAACTTGTTCAGTTGGAATTCGATGAGGCAAGGGAAAAGCTGGAGCAGGTGGAAAATGAGCTCAAGCTGCTGCTTTTGCCGAAAGACCCCAATGACAAACGCAGCGTCATCGTTGAAATCAGAGGCGGGGCAGGCGGTGAAGAAGCTGCTCTGTTTGCAGCCAATCTATACAGGATGTACACGCGATATGGGGAACGTCATCGCTGGAAATCAGAGATACTGGACATCAATGAAACCGAAATCGGCGGCATCAAAGAAGTCGTTTTCTCCATTGAGGCCAATGGCGCGTACAGCAGGCTAAAATACGAAAGCGGTGTACACAGGGTTCAGCGCGTTCCTTCGACAGAATCAAGCGGCAGGATCCATACTTCCACCGTTACGGTTGCCGTACTCCCTGAGGTGGATGACGTTGATGTTGAAATAAACCCAAACGACCTTGAGATCGATACCTACCGTGCATCAGGAGCAGGCGGACAGCACATCAACAAAACCGATTCCGCCATAAGGATCACTCACCTTCCTTCAGGCATTGTAGTGACCTGTCAGGATCAGCGGTCACAGCACAAGAATAAGGATAAGGCCATGAAGGTTTTGCGTTCCAAGCTTTATGAGCAGGCGCAGGACCAGCAGAATTCTGAAATCGCACAGGCCCGGAAGAGCCAGGTTGGGACCGGGGACAGAAGCGAACGCATCCGTACGTACAATTTCCCGCAGGGCAGAGTTTCCGATCATCGTATCGGACTTACCCTCTACAAAATTGACCAAATCATGGATGGGGACCTCGACGAAATCCTCGATGCACTTATCACTGCAGCCCAGTCGGAAAAACTCGGAAGTGCGTCTTATGACGAGGACTGACCGGCAAGGATTCATAACTGCAATAAGCCGTTTATGGTAAAACAGCCTGTATTTAGGCTTTTGCAGCAAATCATAATCTCTGCCTGCGACGAATAGATTATAAGGATAATTTCTTATAAATCGAGGCGCAGTTGTGGAGCATTTATTAAAAATAACACTGCTCGGACTGGTATCCGGCCTTTTTGGCACAGGTATCGGCGGGCTTTCGGCTTTTTTCATCACAAAAACAAGCAACCGGTTCATGAGTACAATCCTGGAGTTCTCCGCAGGGCTTATGACTGCTGTCGTCTGCTTTGAACTGCTGCCCGAAGCCTTCCGGATCGGCGGTACCTTGTACACTTTCGCCGGAATTCTATCTGGAATAGTTGCCGTAGTTCTGATAGAGAATGCACTCAAGCATTCCAGTTTGATGAAAGGCGGCAACAGTTCAGGTCTTCTTCGGGCAGGCGTACTCATGGCAATCGCGATTGCCATGCATAATTTTCCGGAGGGTTTTGCGGTAGGCTCGGGTTTTGAGGCGTCAATGAGCCTTGGATTTACCATAACTGCAGTCATTGTCATCCATGATATCCCGGAGGGGATAGCAATGGCCGTACCCATGCGGGCGGGCGGATTTTCAAAATTCAAAGCTTTCAGCTACACACTTTTATCGGGAGTACCCATGGGTTTTGGTGCCCTGTTCGGTGCAGCACTGGGTGAGATGTCAAGCCTGCTCACTGCTTCCTGTCTTGGTTTCGCGGGAGGAGCAATGCTTTACATCATCTTTGGCGAGCTGGTACCCGAATCAAAAAGACTCTACCTTGGAAGGATATCTTCATTAGGAAACGTATTGGGAATATTATGTGGTATAATAGTGACAATATATAATTAACCTTCCGGGGGAATGAATTTTGAAGACAAAAATTATAAAAATAGATTTATCTGTTTCTGATTGGGACAAGCAATTGGATGAGGCTGCAGAAATACTCAGGTCCGGCGGCCTCGTCGCCTTCCCCACCGAAACCGTATATGGGCTCGGCGCCAACGCACTTGATGAAAAGGCCGTTAAAAGTATCTATACGGCAAAAGGCCGTCCATCCGACAACCCGCTTATTGTGCATATTTCAGATTATACTGCTTTAGATGAACTTGCAGGTTCCATACCTGCTGTTACACCGCAATTGGTGAAAGAATTCTGGCCAGGTCCTCTCACACTGGTTTTTCCTAGATCTGGCAAGATACCTGCAATCATTACTGCAGGCCTTGATACCGTTGCGATAAGGATGCCCTCCCACCCCATTGCCCTGTCTCTGATAAGAAAGGCAGGGATACCCGTTGCAGCCCCGAGCGCAAACAGTTCCGGCAGGCCAAGTCCCACTCTTGCCAAACATGTTATTGAAGATCTTTCAGGTAAAGTTGACATGATAATAGATGGCGGGAATTCAATGGTAGGGCTGGAGTCTACTGTACTTGACATCACTGCGGAGCCTCCTGTCATACTCAGGCCGGGCGGTGTTACACAGGAGCAGCTCCGACAGCTTCTTGGCCATGTGGGCATGGACCCTGCTATCACTACCGGGCAATCCTCTGCTGCGATACCAAGGTCACCGGGTATGAAATACCGCCATTACGCACCCAAAGCACCGCTGCTGCTTGTTCAGGGCGAAAGTGAACAGGTTGCTGCCGAGATATGCAGGCGTGCAGAATTGTATCTTGGCGAAGGAACTATTGTGGGCATATTGGCCACTGACGAGACGAAATCCCTTTATGACTCCTCAATGCACATTTCCTGTAGAATGCTTTCACTGGGAAGCAGACTGCAGCCTGAAATTCTTGCTTCAAATCTCTTCAAATGCCTTCGGGAGTTTGATGAAAAATCGGTAGAGGTTATCCTGGGTGAAATACCTGAAAGCAACGGCATTGGCCTTGCGTTGGTTAACCGGCTGATGAAGGCGGCAGGCGGAAATATCATTAAGGTGTAAGGAGCAGGTATGAGAAAAATCATTTTCATTTGTACCGGCAATACTTGCAGAAGCCCTATGGCTATGGCTATTTTCAACGCTTTCGCATGTCTTGAGCCGCCGGAATTCGACTATGAAGCAAGTTCAGCAGGACTTGCAGTATTAAAAGATGCTCCGCCCAGCATAAATGCGGTGTTGGCTATGAGTGACCCCTGGTCCGTTGACATTTCGAATCATCGTTCTCACCTGTTAAGCCAGACGGAGGTCAATGAAGCAACCCTTCTGCTTACCATGACGATGAGCCATAAACATTATATATTATCCATGTTTCCCGGAGCGCATCAAAAAGTGTATACTCTGAAAGAATATGCATATGGCAAACCCGGCGACTTGGAAAAAATGAACAGTACTGCGTCTGTAGCGGCAGACATTGCCGATCCCTATGGCGGCGCTCTCTGGGCCTACAAGCTATGTGCGGCTGAAATAGGGCAAGCTGTTGAAAAGCTTGTCGAAAAACTTAAAAATAGTTGATACGGCTTTGACTTTGTCCTATCAATACTATAAAATGAGTATAGGTTAAAACCTTTTTACAGCTATAATTGGAGGACGGAATTTTATGATAGCCATAGCAAGTGATCATGCGGGATATCCATTAAAGAATGAATTAGTGCAATATCTGACTGAAAAAAACATTCCCCTTGAAGATTTTGGAACCTGTGACTGTACTACTTCAGTAGACTATAACGATTTTGGCGTGCTGGTAGCTGAAGCAGTCGCAAAGGGAACGCACGAAAGAGGCATCATCATCTGCGGTACGGGGATTGGCATCTCCATATCGGCAAACAAGGTACCCGGCATAAGAGCAGCTCTTTGTACAGACAGCTACATGGCAAAGATGAGCCGTGAGCACAATGATTCGAACGTACTGGCACTCGGTGCAAGAGTAATCGGCATCGGCGAAGCGACCGACATCGTTGAAACCTGGCTGAGTACCTCATTTCTGGGCGGTCGTCATCAAAGAAGAGTGGACAAGTTTACCGACATTGAGAAAAAATATTCAGTAAAAAACATATAACTGGAGGGATTTACATGGAAAAGGTTTTTATATTTGACCATCCGTTGATACAGCATAAAATTTCATTGCTAAGGGACAAGAACACAAGCACGAAGGAATTCAGGGAGTTGGTCTCGGAAATCGCCATGCTGATGGGTTATGAAGTAACAAGGAACATGCCGCTAAAGGAAGTCGAAATAGAAACTCCTGTCGCAATAGCAAAAACGAAAGTAATCTCCGGGAAAAAGCTGGGCATCGTACCAATCCTCAGAGCCGGTCTTGGCATGGTGGACGGAATGCTGAACCTGCTTCCGATGGCAAAGGTCGGCCATATAGGCCTATACCGCGATCCTGAAACACTGGAGCCTGTGGAATATTACTGCAAGCTGCCTATGGATGCTGCTGAACGGGAAATCGTCGTTCTTGATCCCATGCTTGCAACCGGTGGCTCCGCATCAGCTGCAATCAGCTTTATTAAGGCACGCGGCGTTGTGAACATCAAGCTTATGTGCCTGATTGCCGCAAAGAATGGAATCGCAAGAATTAACAAGGATCATCCTGATGTCGAGATCTATTGTGCGGCAGTGGATGAGAAGTTAAATGACCACGGTTACATAGTTCCAGGTCTCGGCGATGCCGGAGACAGGTTGTTTGGAACTAAATAAACATCTATGAAGTCTAATGACCGGAGTGATGCCCGGGAGACAGTATGACTGTTTTAGGGGGTGCGTGATGAGACCGTCATGGGACGAATATTTTATGGAGATCGTCGAACTGATTAAAACCAGATCGACATGCATGAGACGTCAGGTCGGTGCACTTATTGTAAAAGACAAACGGATACTGGCGACAGGATACAATGGTGCGCCCATGGGCTGCAAACACTGCACCGATCTCGGATGCCTGAGGGATCAGCTCAATGTACCTTCCGGCCAGCGCCACGAACTTTGCAGGGGAATCCATGCGGAGCAGAATGCTATGGTGCAGGCCGCTTATTCAGGCACAAGCGTTAAAGACGGCACTCTTTATGTGACGCACCAGCCCTGCGTACTATGTGCAAAGATGTCCATCAATGCAGGAATTAGAAAAATAGTTTTTGCAGGAGAATACCCGGACGAGCTGGCAATGGAGCTGCTTAAGGAAGCGGGCATCAGAGTGGTAAAAATATAGGTTTTTCAAGAGGTGTTAATTTTGTCTTACATGTACGAGTATCTAATAACATTTGTACTCGCATTTATCATAGCTTTTTCCGCAACACCGATTGTAAGGAAGCTGGCTTTCAGGATAGGTGCCGTCGATGTGCCGAAAGATGAACGCAGAATGCATAAAAAGCCCATTGCACTAATGGGCGGAGCTGCTATCATCATCGGCTTTATTGTTGCATTGGCTTTTGACCTTGTCAGCACTTACAACCTTCTGAAACCCGGTAGAGAACTTCTTGGATTATTGGCAGGTATTGTATTCATTTCAATTCTTGGCGTACTCGACGATACGAAAACTCTCGGTTCAAAAACCAAGCTGCTTTTTCAACTGGCTGCCGCCATATCCGTCGTACTGATTTCAGGAACCAGAATAACCGTACTTACGAACCCGTTCGTTCCATTGGGCTCGACAGTACTCAGCCCATATATTTCATATCCGCTGACAATCCTATGGATTGTTGGTATAACAAACGCAATCAATCTGATAGACGGTCTTGACGGCCTGGCGGCGGGAGTGGCTTCCATTTCCTCCCTCTCCTTGTTCTTTGTATCCATGTTAAGTACCAGTGATCCCATCATGGCAGTATATACAGCTGTCATAACCGCGGCACTGTCCGGTTCCATCCTTGGCTTCCTGCCGTTCAACTTCAATCCGGCAAAGATATTCATGGGAGAAACAGGCTCGGCCTTCCTCGGCTTCACCCTTGCAGTCATCTCCATACAGGGTACTCTAAAATCCTACACAGCCATATCAATCGCCATCCCATTGCTGGTCCTGGGGTTACCACTCTTTGATACACTTTTCGCCATCATCAGGAGAATTGGGACCGGGAAACCAATCATGCAGGCGGACAGAGGTCATCTTCACCACAGACTGATCGACATGGGCATGAGTCAGAGGCAATCCGTGGTAACAATGTATATTGCAAGCGGTGCTTTGGGGCTTTGTGCCATCGTTCTTGCAGACAGGGGGGCAATCAGCGCGATCATTCTTCTGCTGGCTGTTTCCATCTTTGTCATAGGCGGCGCAAGATATATGAGCGATCTCAATGGCAGTCCTGAAAATCAGAACCCTGCGAATCCGGATCAGGACACGCCCAAAACGGAAAATGACAGCCTTGCTGAGGTCACGGAATTAAATGGCGCCTCAGAGGAACCCAAGAAGTTGGATGGCATAATCATTGAAAATTCTCCGAACGGAGTCATAAAATGAACAAACTTAGAGCAATGCTGGTTTTCGGTACCAGGCCGGATGCTGTAAAAATGGCACCACTTGTAAAAGAGTTGGAAAAGCACCCTGAAATTGAACCAATTGTATGTGTAACTGCACAGCACAGGCAGATGCTCGACCAGGTACTCGACATATTTAAAATAAGTCCCACGCATGATCTGAATATCATGCAGGACCGTCAAACCCTGGAGCAGATAACAACCAGAGCTCTGGAAGGCCTTTCAGGCGTATTCGATAATGACCGTCCTGATATCGTTCTGGTTCACGGTGATACCTCCACATGCTTTGTCGCTTCACTTGCCGCCTTCTATCGCAAGATCCCTGTCGGCCATGTTGAGGCAGGCCTCCGGACATTCGACAAATATTCACCCTACCCTGAGGAAATGAACAGGAAGCTTACTTGTGCGTTAGCTGATTTTCATTTTGCGCCTACCGCCGTAAATCAGACCAATCTGCTCCATGAAGGAATTGCGGCAGAAAAGATCTACGTTACCGGCAACACTGCACTGGATGCGTTGAAGACAACTGTCAAAAAGGAGTATGCCTATCAGGACCCTTCCTTGAAGAAGCTGGATCTGGCCGGTAAAAGAATTATCGCCGTCACGGCACACAGGCGTGAAAACCTTGGAGAACCTCTGGAACAGATTTGTCTGGCACTTAATGATATAGCCGACAGATACGAAGACGTCAGGATCGTTTACGCAGTGCATCTGAACCCGGCTGTACGTGAAACAGCCTTCAGACTTCTTGGCTCCAATCCCGGGATTCATTTAATTGACCCTCTGGATGTACAGGACATGCACAATCTGATGGCCAGATCAACTCTCATCATGACTGATTCGGGCGGTATTCAGGAAGAAGCGCCTGCACTCGGCAAGCCAGTCCTGGTTCTCAGGAAAGAGACGGAAAGACCGGAAGCCGTCACTGCCGGTACCGTGAAGCTTGCTGGAACCAACCGTGAGATTGTCAGAGAATCCGCCATGCTGCTGCTTGACAATGCAGGAGAATATTCCAGAATGGCGAAAGCCGTCAATCCCTATGGGGACGGAGCAGCTTCCGAACGGATCGCAAAAGCTCTGCTCTATGAATTTGGCCTGAGCAAGGTCAAACCGGATGAATTCAGGTAATTGATCCACACCGGCAGGCAATTCACCCAATGGACATCCTGTATAAAAAAGGCGCCCTTTATTGAGCGTCTTTTATTTGTTTATTCATTTTTTCAGAATGACTTTTTAATTTGCCAGGGCAGTACCTTTTTGGGCGGCACCCGTCTTGGCAGTTCCTGTCCGGGTGGTATCCGCCTGGGCAGTGCTCGTCTGGGGAGCAGTTGTTTGACTGGTGTTTGTGTTATCACCGACACCCGGTTCGGCAGTGTCATAAATGTCTCTCAATATAACCAGGTCTACCCTTCTGTTCTGTTTCCTGTGCTCCTCCGTATCATTGGGCACCTTTGGCCGGAACTCACCGTAACCTGTGGCTGACAGCTTCGCCGGATCGATCCCGGCGTCCTTGACCAGCACCCTCCATACGCTGTTGGCTCTTGCCGTCGAAAGCTCCTGATTGTCGGGAAAGCGCGAATTACTAATCGGTACATTATCCGTATGGCCTTCGACCCTCATCTGCTTCCCCGGTATCTTTGCAAGAATTTCCCTTCCAATTTTTGCAATATCCTCTTTTGATTTATTCTCTATATCAGCACTGCCGCTTTTGAACAGTACCTGTTCCCCTATTGAAATAAAAATTCCTCGTTCCTGCAGCGATACATCCACCTGACTGCTCAGCCCCAGATCGGCTACGAGCTTTTTAACTGTTTCCTGTACCTCCTGCATCTGCTGTTCTTCGAGGCTCGACGGAACCACCGAAGACGGTGCCGTGCTTTCAAGGCTTATCATGGAGGGTGCTCCACCGCTGTCACCTATAACCACTGCGGCTGAGCTTTCACCAAAAGCCGCTCTCATAGAGGCTGCGACCTCCTGGTATTTGGCAACATCGACATTGGCCATGGTATACAAAATAATAAACAGGATAAGAAGCAGATTCATTACATCGGCATATGTGAGCATCCATCTTTCAGCATTGTCTTTTTGTACTTTAACTTTTGCACCAGCCAACGATTATCCCTCCGCCTCTTCTTTTACATCCTGCTTGCTTCCGCCTTTTCCGCTGAGTTTTTCAAGCAGGTTGAGGTTCAGTTTTTCCTTAATGATCCTTGGGTTCTCACCAGCCTGGATAGAAAGAAGTCCTTCAATAATAAGATCATTGACCATCTTTTCATTTTCGGCTTTTGACTTTATTCTTCCTGCAATAGGTAGAAATAACAGATTCGCAGATCCTATGCCAAAAAAAGTAGCAAGGAAAGCCGTGGCGATTTTTTCTCCGAGGCCGCCGGGCTCAGCATCCATACTACCCAAAACGTTGATCATCCCCATAACTGTTCCGATAACGCCCATTGTAGGAGCATAGCCTCCAGCCGCTTCGAATATCTTGGCTACGGACTCATGTATGCTCTCATGCAAAAGCGTTTCTCTAATCAATATATCTTTTATGACTTCCGTCTCAATACCATCAACGACAAGTGCAAGGCCCTTTTTTATCAATTCGTTTTCGTTGTTCTGGGCATCCTGTTCAAGACTCAGCAATCCATCCTTCCTTGCTTTTTCTGAAAGCTCAGCCAGCTGGTTGATGATCCCCACCGGGTCATTCTTTTTAGTGGTAAAAACATATTTCAATTCCCCCGGGATCTTCTTCAGTTCGGAAATAGGGAAGGCTAATGTCGTAGCTCCTGCTGTACCGCCAAAGATTATTATAAAGGGAGAAATCTGCGAAAACAGTTTCGCTATATTACCTTTCTCTACCACGAAACCCAGCATGATCGCTCCAATACCCAGAACTATTCCTATAATCGAACCTATATCCATAAAACACCTCTGCTATCCTTGGTAAAATATTTTTCTATAATCTGTCATACAGTATTGAATATTGAAAAACACTGTGATAATATTAATTTTAATTGTTTGCGAAGGGGCTTTAAATGATATGATATTTAAGGCCCTTTACACATTCATTTATCGGCAATGTGAACCCGTAACTTTAATAATTTTTATACCACATGAGGTTGGTGAAAGTTGCCATATAGGAAACTTGTAGTTTTTATAGCAAAAAGGGTATTAATATGTTATATACCGATGTCGATAATTGATATAGCACTGGTGAAGCAAAGATGGATCGTGCTTCTGGGAATGCTTATAGGTGTTTTCGTCAGCTTGATAAGGTTCAATTCTTACGGGCTGGTATTTGAAAGAATGTTTTTGGCAAACCTGGAAGCAACCCGAAAAGGGTTTAGTATTATCATCAGTTTGACAATATTTATTATGAACCAACTGGTACTGTTTTTTTTATTGTTTATTGCCTACAAGGTTAATCCTTATCTTTTTGCAGGGATATTTACCGGTGTAATGCTTTTGCCTTTCATGCTGTTTGTAAATTGTTTAACTGAAGCTACGGGTGTTACGCATAATAATTTCGAGTAAGAAGGTGCATCATATGGATGTTGGTAAGATACTCAATCCACCGGCAGTATTTACAATCAATGTTTTCGGGATTTCGATTCCGATCACTGAAAGTATCATTGTCATGTGGATCGTTATGGCCGTCATAATTGTTCTGGCTTATATCTTCACAAGGAACCTGAAGACCGTTCCTGAAGGTAAACAGAACATCACCGAGCTTATCGTTGATTTTATAAACAACCTGATGAAGAGTAATATCGGTCACCATTGGAGACCCTTTGCGCCCTATTTCGGAACGGTTTTTCTATTTCTCGTATTTGCCAATACCATATCGCTTTTCAGTATCCTTCCCAGTGGCGAAGACTTGTACAAAATCACCGGGGTCGAATTTTTCAAAAACATTCCCCAGTTTACACTTACTCCACCGACCAAGGATTACAATGTAACATTTACATTGGCGCTCATTACAGTACTTATGGTTTTGTTTTGCGGGATCGGATACAAGGGCTTCCCCGGGTGGCTGAAAAGTTTCATACAGCCCTCCCCGATCATGGCGCCTTTTCATGTGCTGGACTACGCAATAAGAACCCTGGCATTATCCTTGCGTCTATTCGGGGCTATTCTGGCAGGCTTCATCATCATGGAACTGCTTTATGATTTTGCCGCTCCGATCGTCCCTGTTTCAGTGAATTGGTTTTTTGATATTTTCGATGGTGTACTACAGGCATATATATTTGTGTTTCTATCTTCCATTTATATCTCAGAAGCTATTGAATAAGGGGGTGAATTGAATTATGCCAGCTAGTGGATTAATAGCAATAGGTGCCGGAATAGCAATGTTAACAGGTCTGGGAGCCGGAATAGGATTGGGTATCGCATCTTCCAAGGTTGCTGAAGGAGTGTCAAGGAATCCTGAAGCTTCAGGCAAGATAATGACTACAACTCTTATCTTTACAGCTCTTGCAGAAGTAACCGCATTTTTGGGATTTGCCATAGCAATTATTTTAGTCGGGAAGATGCAATAATCGTTGGCAAGTATATTCAACAGGGGGAAACGAAATGTCTTCCCCCTGCATGCAAACAGGCTGCAGGCTACATACGGGATTTACGGGTAATCAGCCTGACACTTGTTTGTTTTGTGATACTAAATACCGCTTATGCCGGATATTTGGAAAGCCTGCTTGAAGGCGGTATTGAAAGGGTGATATAGATGCTGGAAAGCTTAAGTCCGTTTAAGTTTCTGATTGTTTTCTTAAACTTAACCATACTTTATTTTATTTTGAGAAAGCTTCTCTTCAAACCGGTTACGCAATTTATGGAGAACCGTACAAATTCAATCAAAAACTCCATAGAGGATGCCGAGAAGAAAAAAGCCGAAGCTGCTGAAATGAAGCTCTCATATGAAGAGCAGCTCAAAGGTGCAAAAGCCGAGACTGAAAAAATTATGAACGAGGCTGTTTTAAAGGCAGGACGCGAGCATGACAGACTAGTTGCAGAAGCAAGACAGGAAGCAGAGTCCATCCTTGCAAGAGCCCGTGAGGAAATTGAACAGGAACGCACTCAGATGATCAACGACGTTCGCGGTCAGGTAGCAGGCCTTGCACTGGCTGCTGCATCAAAGGTCATGCAGGCGAATATGGACAACGAAAGCAACAGGGTGCTTGTTGATAAATTTATTGATGAGGCAGGTGCTGCCTGATGCCGCTGGTTGATAAAAGATATGCGGAAGCGCTTATAAACGTATCTGTTGAAAAGAATGCCATTGATCTCTATCAGAATGAATTGACGGCAGTTTCCGAACTATTCAGGAATGAGAGTGGCTTGCAGGCTTTTTTGCTCAATCCGAAAAATCGAGTGGATACAAAAAAAGCAGTTATTACGGAGATATTCAGCGGAAGAATTGAGCAGGAACTCCTGAACATGCTTTTCCTGCTGCTGGATAAGAACCGTTTAGGCCGCCTGCACGGGATAAGTC
>JAEWQC010000267.1 GCA_023399355.1 Bacillota bacterium
TATGGTGACAGGCCTGCAATAAAAACGATAAATGGGGAGATCAATTATAATACCCTAAATGAAGAGATTAACCAGGCTGCACATGCAATCATCGGATGCAGTCCCGAAAAGGATCGGAACATGGCGATTTTGTTTGAGCACAATATTGATATGCTTGTAGGGATGTTCGCCGTACTGAAAACCGGTAATGCATATGTGCCTCTGGATCCTGCCTATCCTCAGGAACGGTTGCTGTACTTTATCCAGGATTCGGCAGCGGATGTGCTTGTCACAAACAATAATAATCTGGAAATGGCAAAAGAATTGGTGGCACTTGCAGGCAAGCAAATAAGAATTATCAATATCAATAGGATTGAGAGTACTCTGTCAAAAGAAAATCCAATTGTAAAAATAACACCTTCACAGCGTGCATACATTCTATATACTTCAGGATCGACAGGTAAACCGAAAGGAGTTATACAAAACCACAGAAATGTATTGCATTTTATCCGGAACTATACAAATAAACTGCATATCAGAGCTGAAGACAAGCTTACCTTGTTCTCGTCCTACTGTTTTGATGCGGCAGTAATGGACATATACGGGGCATTACTAAACGGGGCGGCATTATATCCGTATAGTATAAAAAATGACGGAGGAATAACCAACCTTTATAACTGGCTGAAAAATGAGGAAATAACAATCTACCATTCAATACCTACAGTATACAGATACTTTGTGGACAACCTGGCGAATGATATGGAATTCCCGCGCCTGAGGCTGGTAGTTATGGGCGGGGAAGCCGTAATGAAAAAAGATGTGGAAGCTTACAAAAAGCATTTTTCAGACGGCTGTATCTTCGTAAACGGGTTGGGCCCAAGTGAATCGACAGTAACTTTACAGTACTTTATTGACAAAAATACCGAAATAACCGGAAATGCCGTTCCGGTAGGATATCCGGTTGAGGATACAGAGGTATATATCCTTGATGAAAATGGAGAAGAGGCATCGGTCTTTGGGGTGGGGGAAATCATATACAAGAGCAGATACCTTGCATTGGGGTATTGGAACCAGCCTCAAAAAACAAGGGAAGTATTTAAAAAAGACCCGGTTACAGGCAAAGGAAGAGTATATTACAGTGGAGATTCAGGGTGTATGCTGCTTAACGGAGGCATACAATTCATGGGGAGAAACGACTTCCAGGTAAAAATACGGGGCTATAGGGTGGAGTTGCAGGAAATTGAAGCGGCACTTGACAGTATTGAGGGAATACAAAAAAGTATTGCAAAGGCTGTAAAAAACGAAAACGGAGAAAACTGCCTGGCAGCATATTATGTAACGGACAATACGGTGGAATTGGATGTTTCCATGATAACAGTACTCCTGAAGAAAAGGTTACCCGACTATATGCAGCCCACATACTATGTGCAGCTTGATAAGCTGCCGCTGACGCCAAGTGGAAAACTGGACAGAAATGCATTGCCTGATCCTGATGGCAGGATAGACACGGGGGAGGAGTATGAGGCTCCTGCGGATGAACTGGAAGAAAAGCTTGTAACAATATGGCAGGAAGTTCTTGGAATTGACCCTATAGGCGTAAACCATAATTTCTTTAGCAATGGCGGGAATTCAATTATAGCCATAAAAATGGAAGCCCATATGGATAAATATAACATCCCGTTTTTAATTGCTGATATATTTAAATATCAAACGGTTAAAGAACTTGCTATGTACATCAGAGGCGAAGAAAAATGTAAAACTGCCGAAGAATTAAATGACATCAAAGATGAAAATGCATTGTCAACACGGGTTATAAAAGTGGACAACATCGAAAATGAGAATAACGGTTATTGCATTAAAAATATAGAGCCATTTAATGAATTGTTTTTTAAAGGATGTTTCTACAATTCGATTTTTCCTATTATCAATTTTTTCAAAAGAAGCATTAATCCATTGTTGATAAACGATGTCATCGTATATGATTTCGATAGTACCAATGCTGATAATGTATTAAATGCAGGTTATCTGTCGCAAAAAACCATGAATGTACTATTGGATGAGGCAAAAATCAGTGTAGATGTAAAAGGCTACAGTGAGGATATTGTAAATGACATCATCGCTGCGATAAAACAGGACAGGCCTGTGGTAATATGGGTGGACTGCTTTTATGAACCAATAAGAAAGGATGTCTACAATAAATCCCACTTAGGGCATACATGGCTGATATACGGGTATAATGAACCGCAAAAGATATTCCATATTTTTGAGCACAAATTCCGTGACAACTTATCCTATCAAAAGAAAACAATAAGTTACATGGACCTGGTTAATTCTTACAACGGATATGCGGACAATTTTAATCCCGAAAGACAAAATCCGAGTTTTTATGAATTCTATATGAACCAGAGCACCAGTCCTGATGAAATACAAAGCTACAATGACATTAACAAGCATATAGATGAATTTGCACAAAACATGGTTGCAAATAAAGAACGGATATTTAACGGCCTGGAAAAGCTCAGGACATTTATCGGGGACTATAAAGGCTATGTATCAAGTGAAGAATCATTGAAAGAGAAAGCCGATATTCTTGTAGACGCAATGAATAACCTTATAAATGCCAAAAGAGTGGAAGAGTATAGAATTATCAAGCTCTTTGACGACCGGGAGGATCTCCGGAGGGCAGCCGCTGAAATAATTGATCATTGGGACTATATAAGGGCTAGAATAGGGAAATTTACCTATGCCCCCTTATATGACAAAGAAGTATTTGATCTGTCCGTTAAGAAAATGGAGCAAATACTTGAGCTTGAAAACCAATTCTATGATAAGCTTTTTTCTCTTTTAAATTCATGGGTGCATATTAAAACTGATCCAATAAAAATGGGGGTTACCCGGGATAGTGATAATAATTTACCAGAAAATGATGTTGCCCATGAAAGTGAAATTGATAAAAGAATGGAAGAAGTTGTACACTCGTTTATTTCTGAACTGATGCCGGAGACTGAAGTCGATTTTAACGCTTCCATCAGTGAAATCGGTATTGTTTCCATAGTATTTGTCAGATTGGCTGTATTGCTTGAAAAAGAGTTCAGTATCAGATTCGAAGATGATTATTTAAATTATAAAAAGTTTTCTACCTTAAGAGATATTAGTGACTATATATATAAGCGTATTGAAAGTAAAAGTATATAAATTGATTCAAATTTTCATTGTATACAAAACATTTATTTTATAGGAAAGGAAGAAGGAAATGAATAATGTAGCATTACTATTTCCAGGACAAGGGTCACAGTATGTTGGTATGGGGAAAGTACTATATGGGCAGTATCCATTAGCGCGTGAGATATTTGACGAAGCTGATGAAATTCTTGGAATGGACTTGAAAAAGCTTTGTTTTGAAGGCAGCATGGAGGAACTTACAAAAACTGAAAATACCCAACCCGCTATTCTTACAGCCAGCTTTGCTGCATATAAGGTTCTGATGAAAGAGACAGGGCTTGATCCCAAATATTTTGCCGGACATAGCCTGGGTGAAATATCTGCATTAACAGCAGCAGGCGCTATCAAATTTTCTGATGCCGTAAATATTGTAAGAAGAAGAGGAAGTTTTATGCAAGAAGCAGTTCCTGCGGGAGCAGGTGCAATGTCTGCAGTCGGCGGAATTGACAGCGGCATTATTGAAGAGTGCTGTATTATTTGTTCTTCAGCCGGGAATCTGGTAACTGTTTCAAACTACAATTCACCTGATCAAATTGTTATTTCAGGACATAAAACTGCCGTAGAAGCGGCAGGCAGGCTATTGAGTGAAAAAGGCGGCAGGGTCATAGCTTTAAAGGTCAGCGCACCTTTTCACTGTTCTCTGATGCAGCCGGCTGCGGACAGAATAAGAGAGGAATTATCAAACTATCATTTTATGGATATGAGCTATCCGGTCGTTTCAAATGTCACGGCTTTGGAATATCAGAATAAAGACAATATAGTTGATCTGTTGTCTCTGCAAATTGTCAAACCGGTCTTGTGGAGCGCATCCATGGAATACATACGGAAAAGCGGAGTTGATACCATGATTGAAGTTGGACCGCAAACCGTTTTGAAGAAACTGATGGGTAAAATAGATAATCAAATGATGTCACTTTCCATGGATAATGAGGATGATTTCAAAAAAGTGAAAGAAATATTCGTCAAAAAGCCATTATCAAACTCTGCCAGAGAAGCCAAACTTAAGTTTATCATTAAGTGTATAGCAATAACCGTATCCACTAAAAACCGGAACTGGGATAATGAAGAATATAAAAAAGGTGTTGTTGAACCATATAGGGAAGTGTGCGCCATGCTTAATCAAATCGAGCAGGAAGATTCCGAACCTGAATTCGAGCAGGTTGAGAAGGCATTGAACATGTTAAAAACCGTATTTGAGACAAAAAGGACACCATCTGACGAGCAAAAAGAAAGATTCCATAGACTTTTTGAGGAAACAGGAATACATAATGTATTTCCTGCGCTGGGAGGAACAAACAAAATATAGATGCTGCAATAAAGATTTTTGTGAAGAAATAATTATTTTTACAACGGAGTGCTGTATGTAAGATAAGTGTAAAAAAGAGCATACCACAAATCTTTTTGCATGATCTATCATTTCATAAATGAATAAACAGCAATACGAATTTGGAGGGATGAGAAGTATGGAAAAGGTTGGGGTAATAGGTGCAGGAGTAATGGGGAGGGGAGTGGCCCAGAGTTTGGCTCAATCAGGTTATCAGGTGATTTTACTGGATGTCTGTGAAGAAATATTGGAGCAGGCAAGACAAGAGATATCAAATACTCTGCGTTTCAGGTCTTTTTTTGGCAAAACGGAAGGGATGGAAAGTGCGGAAAAAATCATGGGAAGAATTGAATTCATTACAGATAAGCAATTGTTGAAAGAAGCCGGCTTTATCATTGAAAATGCAACCGAGAACTGGGAGGTGAAAAAAGCAATTTATGAGGAGATGGACGGTATCTGCGATAAAAACTGCATTTTCATGGTGAATACATCCTGCATACCCATCACAAGGATCGCGGCACTTACAGGAAGACCTGATAAAGTGATAGGAACCCATTTCATGAATCCTGTTCCCATGAATCAGGCGGTTGAAACCATCAGGGGATACCACACATCGGAGGAGTGCATTAATGCTGTTGATGAGTTGTTGAAAGCCATGGGGAAAGAGATGATTCTGGTGAATGACTCTCCTGGTTTTGTATCAAACAGAATTTCACACCTCTTTATGAATGAAGCTGCATATGTAGTGCAGGATCAGATTGCGTCACCACAGGAAGTGGATGATATTTTTAGGAAATGTTACAAGCATGCAATGGGACCTCTTGAAACTGCAGATCTTATAGGGCTTGATACGGTGGTCAATTCTCTTGCTGTTTTATATGAAAACTATCAGGACCCTAAATTCCGCTGCTGTCCTCTTCTTAGAAAGATGGTGGATGCAGGTCTTTATGGCAGAAAAAGCGGAAAGGGTTTCTATACATATCAGGAATGACCCCGAAAACTTGACACAATGCATACTGCTGCACGTATATCAAATTTGCAAGTGAAAGGAATGGATATGGCATGGAAGAAAATAAAGAAAAAATCAAAGCATTTTTAAGGCGTTTTTTCAGAAAGCATGAATTGCAGGAGGATGAGGACATCTTTTCATTAGGTTTTGTAAATTCTTTATTTGCAATGCAACTAATCATGTTTCTGGAAAAAGAGTTTTCCATAAGAATCGATAATAGGGATATGGATATTGAGAATTTCAGGACCATTAATAAGATTGCCGGTGTAATTGAAAAAAAGGGAGAACTCACGGGAATAGAATAGAAAAGGTGCATTGACAATGAATCAGACGGATGAAAGGAGAATTGTATGCAACTGGAATTAACGGATGAGCAGATGAAAAGCAAAGAAGAATTTCGAAGTTTTGTAGAAAATGAGATTATTCCTTATGCACAACAAACGGACAGGGAAGAACAAATAAACCCGCAACTAATAAAGAAAGTCGCAGAAAGGGGTTATCTGGGATCAATGCTGCCAAAAGAATATGGCGGAATGGGCCTGGACGAAATCACACTTGGCATATTGAACGAGGAAACCGGACGTGGCTGTTCCTCCGTGAGAAGTCTCCTGACAGTACATGGCATGGTTGCGCTGGCAATTCTAAGATGGGGAACCCCGGAACAAAAAGATTATTGGCTTCCAAAGCTGGCTTCAGGTGAAGTGATAGGAGCGTTCGGACTTACCGAACCCAATGTGGGAAGTGACGCAAAGAGTATTGAAGCAATTGCGGTGCCGGAAGGGGAGGAATATGTTCTCAACGGGCATAAAAAATGGACGACGATGGGGCAGATTGCGGACATTATTCTGATAATCGCGAAATGCAATAATAAACCTACCGCATTCATTGTGGAAAGAAACAGGGAAGGATTTTCCTCAAAACCGATAAAAGGGCTTATGGGCGCAAGAGGCTCCATGATTGCCGAACTGAAGCTCGAAAATTGCCGGATACCCCAATGCAACCTTGTGGGCAGGGAAGGTACGGGATTATCCCATGTAGCTCTGGCCTGCCTGGACTATGGAAGATACACCATTGCTTCAGGCTGTGTAGGTCTGGCCCAGGCGTGTCTTGAGGAATCGGTGAAGTATGCTAGAAAGAGAAAACAATTCGGTTCTCCGTTAAGGGAGAACCAACTCATTCAAAAAATGATAACTGAAATGGTAGTCAATATTAAAGCTGCAAGACTGTTGTGTTACAGTGCAGGCTGCATGAAGGAGTCAGGTGACCCCGACAGTATTATGGAAACATGGGCTGCCAAATACTTTGCTTCCAAAATGGCAGTCAAAGTAGCAGGTGATGCCGTTCAGATCCATGGCGCCAATGGGTGCTGCAGTGATTACCCCGTCGAAAGGCATTACAGGGATGCCAAAATCAATGAAATCATAGAAGGTACAACTCAAATGCATGAGATCCTGATTGCCGTCAATGCTTTCAGGACAGTAGGTTAAGCCAGTTGAAACGGAGGTGTGTCGGTAGTGAGTGAGGTACCGGGCACAAAAGAAAAACAGAAAACAAAGTGTGTTGTATGGGATCTTGACAATACCATATGGGAGGGCATATTGCTCGAAGATAAAGACGTAAGGCTGAGAGAGGGCATAGCTGACATCATAAAACAGCTTGACGAAAGAGGAATACTGCAATCCATAGCAAGCAGGAACGAACATAAGCATGCAATGGCAAAGTTAAAAGAGTTTGGAATAGATGAATATTTCATTTATCCTCAAATCAACTGGTGCCGGAAATCCGCATCGGTAAAAACAATTGCACAGTCAATCAATATTGGAATGGATACGCTGGCTTTTATTGATGACCAGCCTTTTGAAAGAGACGAAGTTGCCTATTCTTGTCCTGATGTGTTGTGTATTGATTCTGCTGAGGTGGACAAGCTCCTTGGCATGCCGGAAATGAACCCCAGATTCATTACCGAAGATTCCAGACTGCGCAGAAAAATGTATAGGAGTGATATAGAAAGGAATTGTGTGGAACAAAGCTTTGAAGGATCACAGGATGAGTTTCTTGCATCATTGGGCATGGTTATGTCCATAACCCAGGTAGATGATAATGACCTAAAGCGTGCGGAGGAATTGACGGTGAGAACTCACCAGTTGAATGCTACCGGATATACCTATTCTTATGAAGAACTTGACGCTTTAAGAAAGTCCGGCCAATACCAACTTTTAATAGCAGGTCTTGAAGACAAGTACGGGTTCTATGGCAAGATTGGCCTGGCATTGATGGAATGCGGCAAAGAGTTGTGGACCTTGAAACTGCTGCTGATGTCTTGCCGTGTCATGTCCAAGGGAGTGGGCTCCGTAATGTTGAATCACGTCATGAGGCTTGCAAAAAAAGCGGATGTCCGTCTGAGGGCTGAATTTGTTCCTACGGATCGAAACCGCTCAATGTATATTCTATACAAATTTGCTGGGTTTAAGGAGGCGGAAGAAAGGGATGGCATTGTAATATTTGAAAACGGTCTCGAAACGATACAACCGGAACCTGAATATATGAGAATAATTGTATAGGAACTCGGGTCATGCTGTTGTTGATTTTTTACAATGAATAATTGATAACTATGAATTTTATAAAAGGATGTGATTCTATGGAAAACAAAATATTTCTGGAAAATATGGAGCCTTTCAATGATATGTATTTTACCAGTTGTTCATACAGTTCATGTTTATCCCTTGTAAAATACTACAAGAAGGATGCCTTAGCCATACTTGCCAATCCTATTTTCAACTACGAATTTAATGAAGAGTCAAGTATTATCAGTGTAAGAGTCAATGAATTCAGGGAAATACACAGGATACTCATAGACATGGGCATATCCATTCACCTCAAATGGCCGGAAGTTGACAACTTGAAGAACGAAATTATCAGTTCACTTTCCAACGGTTATCCGATTTCAATATCGATTGATATGTATTATCAGCCCGGCAGAATTGCATATTACAACAAAGAACACGGCTTGGGACATCAGCTGCTGGTTTTTGGCTATGATCCGGACAAGGATATGTTTCATACTATTGACGACATGATTGGCATGGATAAGTACACCATATCATGTAAAGACCTGGAGAATTGTTACAAGGGAATGCTGGAAGGCGGTGGATTCGAACCAGGTAACAGGTGCGCATTTTTTGAATTCCGGGAAAATCCGGATAAGATTCTATCCCCATTGGAAAGAGAGTCTGCGATTTATTCCTGTATTGCTGATTTTACCGACAATATGCTTTCACGTAAAAACCTGATTCTGCAGTCTCTAAATTGTCTATGTGCTTTTGAGGAAGCTTTTGAGCGGATTAAGAAGTATGAAACTTTTTTAGAAAGCCTGCGAAGCACGAAAGACAGGAGATTATCCGAAAGCTTCAGATTCCTCCGCATGGTTGAACATTTTGAAAATGATTCTGATATTATGTGTACTTATTCAAAAATAGATACATTAGGAAATGAAATTGCAGATCACTTTATGCAAATAAGGAATATAATTGCCAGGGATGTATATTCTAATGAATTTAGTATGGAAACTAGCAATAAATCCAAAAAAATTATAAACGAAATATACAATAAAGAAATACAACTTAATGACATATTATTCTCAGTAATTGATAAATGGAAAAACGCAGAGTGGTATAACAGCCTAAGACAGCAACTCCCTGCATCTGGAGCGATGCCTTTCGTAAATGCAGGGACCTGACCGGGGGAACTCATACTGAGGGAATCAAGAGTAGCAGCCCTTCAGCGTTTAGCGATTGTCCGAAACCAACTCGTGCAGTACGGCATATGGCAGTACGCAACAAGGTGCCCTTCAAGGCCTGTGTATAGCAGTTGGCTTTGCCCAACGAATTCTCACGGGATTCATAAAACATGTTTTGTTTAAATTAGTTCTTGACACTCCGGTTACCGTGGGCATGTCAGCGGATGAAGGGAGCGTATGTGCAGAACCTGAAATACCTCCGGTGCAGTCA
>JAEWQC010000345.1 GCA_023399355.1 Bacillota bacterium
GTATTCTTCTCGATTACTTTGCCGATGCTTTCTCCAACCTTGTTTTTCCTGGCATTGGTAAATATCATTTCTTCCTTCAAGGTGTTTGAAACCATCAGCATCATGACGAAGGGCGGACCGATGAATACCACGAACACGCTGGTCTACAGCATTTACGAGCAGGGCTTTGTCTATTACAAGATCGGCTATGCATCTGCCATCGGTGTGATTCTGATGCTGATTATCGGACTGCTGACAGTTCTTTACTTCAAGGTTTTAAGTACAAGAGTCTATTACAGGTAGGTGCGTTATGACAATACATAAAATTACTGTTGCAACATCACGATTGATTATAGGGATTCTGCTCCTGCTGGTATTTTTCGTCCCTTTTTACTGGATGCTTCTTACCTCGCTGAAATCCATGGGAGAGGTGCTTCGTTTTCCGCCTTCCTTCTGGGTGGGACAACCGCAGTGGCAGAACTTTGCAAAGGCATTTACAGCAATTCCGTTTCTGAAATACACCCTCAACAGTGTAATCGTTACAGCCGGGATTCTGGCATGCCAGTTGATTACAGTCATACCGGCAGCTTATGCCTATGCCAGATACCGTTTTAAAGGGAAGAACTTTCTCTTTGGCCTTTCACTGGCAACCATGATGATTCCGGGTCAATTGATCTTTCTTCCGCTATTTCTGATGTTCAGCAAGTGGAATCTTCTCAACAACTACTGCTCACTGATCCTTCCATTTGCCAGCAGTGCCTTCGGCATATTCATGCTTCGCCAAAGTATGATGCAGATTCCGGAAGAAATGTTCGAAGCTGCGCGGCTTGATCATGCCAACGGGTTTCAGATCCTCTTCAGAATTGTACTGCCCATTGTCCGGCCAACCCTGGCCACAATGACCCTTTTCATTTTTATTACAGCCTGGAATGACTACTTCTGGCCGTTGGTCATGACCACAACCGATGCGGTGCGTACTCTTCCGGTCGGCATTGTCGCTCTGCAGACTGTGGACAGCGGAATTACCTATCATACGGTGATGGCCGGCAATGTGATGATGATCGTACCGATCGCGATTGCCTTTATCCTGGCGCAGAAGCAAATTATCCAGGCATTTACCTTTACGGGTGAAAAATAGTCCGGTCAATTTTAGAGGCAGGGATTCTCTGCGTTCTATTACATATTCAATTTAAATTTTATAAGGAGGCTTTCATTCATGAAAAAGAAATTATTCTTATCCGTCAGTATAATTTTAATACTGACCCTCGCATTATCCTCAGCAGCTCTGGCCATTGGCGGAACTGTAATCACCCTGGACAAAAAGGTTGTCATGCTGGCTGTCGGCAAGTCGACAACCGTTCATGCAGCCGTCACATCGTCAAACTCGACAGGCAAAGCCGTACTTTGGTCTTCCAGCGATGCGGGGATTGCCAGGGTGAGCCCGGAGGGCGTCATAACGGGAATCAAGGAAGGAACGGCTGCCATTAAAGCGAAATCGACGGATGGCGGCATTTACGCCAGATGCAGTGTGACAGTTTTCTCTGCGGATGTTGCATCTTCCGTTTCTGCAAAGGGGACTGCAATCACTTTTTGGTATTGCTATACGGACAAGGTCCAGGAAAACAACATCAATCTCACAAAAGCCTTTAATGAGACCGAGGGGAAGGAGAAGGGCATTACGGTAACCGCCGAATACCAGGGCGATTATGCGACCATGGCACAGAAACTCAAAGCAGCTTTTGTAGCAGGTTCCGCTCCGGCCGTCACTGTAATGGATACCAGCATGCTTCAGCCTTTTGCCACAAGCAAGGTTTTGCTTCCGCTGGACGCTTACATCAACCGCGACAATTTCGGACTGGATGATTTTCAACCCGCCTTCTTAACTGATTCGGAATTTGGCGGAAAAATTTATTCACTTCCCTATCTGAGAAGCACTCCCGTGCTCTATCTCAATACAACACTCCTGAAAAAAGCGGGTCTTGATCTGAAAGGTCCGGATACCCTGGAAGAGATGGCGGTCTATGCAAAGACCATCAAAGATAAAACAGGCAAGTTTGGGATGAGCATTTTTGCAGACACCTGGCTTTTTCAGGCTTTTATGATGGGACAGGGTTCCAGCCTCTATAATGATACAGTCACCTCTACCTTTATCAATACCCCCGCTGCAAAAAAAATCATCAGATTGGTGTCGGACATGAGAGACAACGGAAGCGTCAGGGTCCTTGCCAGCAGCCAGGCCAGCAACCTGCTTGCAGATGTCGCAGGCCAGAACTGCGGCATGTGGTTTTACTCCACCGGTGGATTGACTACCTTCATGGGACTGGGACAGAAAAACGGGTTTGAGGTAACTACGGCATACATCCCCAAAGGAATTCAGAATTCCCTCCCGACCGGCGGCGCAAACCTGGTCGCAACTTCCAGACTGACAGATGCACAGAAGGAAGCCTCCTGGCAGTTTATCAAATGGATGACGCAAAAGGAACAGACCATCAAGGCCAGTACCACCACAGGCTACCTGCCCAGCCGCATCAGCGCGGTTAACGATCCGCTCATGCAGTCGTTGTATAAGACAACCCCTCCATTCAAGGTGGCCATGGACCAGCTGAAATATGCAGGAGGACGCACTATAAGCGCAACTGAGACCAATGCGGAAATCGTGAAAGCACTGGATGCCATCTGGGTGAACAGACAGGACATGGATTCAACGCTGTTTGAACTGCAGGGAAAGATCAACAGGATGCTGAAAAAATAACCCGCCTCATCTTCATTGTACAATACGGAAAGGAAGAATTGCATCATGACAAATAAAACGATTATCCTATCTATAGATGCGCTGCAAACGGAGGATCTGAAAGTACTGGCAGGTGAGCCGGTATTCTCCGGAATCCTGAAAAGGGCTGCAGTTGTTGAAAATATCCGGGAGGTATATCCGACACTGACCAATGTGAACCATGTCAGTATCATCACCGGGGTAACCCCGGACCGTCACGGAGTCTTTCACAATATGGCACCGTTTGTCCCGCCAAAGGATGTCCGCTGGAACCTCATCGGGCAGAACTGGTTCTGGCGGAAAGATTCCATTAAGGTACCCACCCTTGTCGATGCGGCAAAGGAGAAGGGCTATGTGACGGCTTGCGTCTCATGGCCCTCCATGGGCGGCCGGACGCCGGACTATAATCTTGCTGAAGTCTGGTCACAGACAAAAGGCACTCTCAGGGAAACCTACGAAGCAGCCTGTACTCAAAATGTATTGGATCTGTACTATGACCGCTACATTGCTCCTTTTAATTTCGGCCGTTCCATTGATATCGACAGCTTCATCGTTCCGGTTGCTGCCGACATTATCCGGCAGTTCAAGCCGGATTTGCTGCTGGCCCATGTGATCTGTCTGGACTACTGCCGCCACAAATCCGGAAACAATTCCCCGCTGGTGAAGGATGTCCTGAAACGGGTGGATGCCATGGTCGGGACTCTTCTCGAAGCAGCCAGGGAAGCCGGTACTTATGAGAATACAAACTTCTTCCTGCTGGGAGATCATGGACAGATGGACATCAGGGAATCCTTCAATTTGAATGTCGCCCTGAAGGAACATGGCCTGGTCACCACCGACGGAGCCGGAAGTGCGCTGGACTATGAAGCCTACAGCTTCTCTGCCGGATTTTCAACGCAGATCATCCTGAAGGATCCGACAGATCCTGTTTTGGAGGAAAAAGTTCTCCATGCGCTCACGGAAATACAGCAGGATTATCCGCAGTACATCGAACGGATCTATACCCGGGAGGAAGTCCTGCTGGAAGAAGGCCTGGCTGGAACATTCAGCTTTGTAGTGGAGGGAGCGGAAGGGATTTGCTTCGAAAATGCATTTGACGGCCCGTTGGTCCTCTCCACAATGGATCCCGATTACCGTTCCTATCGATCCAATCATGGATATCACCCGTCTAAAGGACCAAAACCTCCTCTCATCGCCTTCGGGCCGGACATCAGGGAAGGAGCCGTTATCAGAGGCGCGAGCGTATTGGAGGAGTGTCCGACATTCGCAAAAGCTTTGGGGCTTGATATGCACGATTTGATGGGTCAGCCATTGGACATTTTTAAATAGTGGTTTTCAATTTTCTTTGAGATCGGACAAAAAGATTGTGTGAACCAACGAATAAAAATACTGGAAAGTGCTGAAAAGTACTGAAAAAACAAAAAGGCAGAGGGGTATTTATGGCGATTGATGTTAACGGACATAGGATCCAGCTTGCAGGCGCTTACAACATGCGGGATCTGGGCGGCTACCCCACTGCAGGCGGAGGGGAAACACAAAGAGGGGTTTTTTACCGCGCCGACTCACTGCACAGCCTTACGGAGAAAGATATCTCTCTCCTGAGAGAACTGGGCGTAACAGCTCAGGTGGACCTGCGTTCGGTATATGAAACAACGAGCAACCCGTCCAGGCTTTCTGCTGAAAATGGTTTCTCCTATTATGCCGTTACTTTCCTGGACAATATTCATGCCAATGCCTTCAACAGCCTCCCGGACAGCCTGAGCGAGTTTTACCGCAGTTTGTTGGACAATAACGGGAATAAATATGCGGAGGTTTTCCGCATATTCCTATCCGAGCGCGGTTCCTGCGTCTTTAATTGCACCGCAGGCAAGGACAGAACCGGAATCGTTGCCATGCTGCTGCTGAAACTTGCGGGTGTCCGGGAGGATGTGGTTATCGCCGACTATTCGGTGAGCGCGTCCAATATGGAAAGCCTTCTTGCCCGGCAGAAACAGCTGCTTTTACAGGAAGGCATCCGGCTGCCGGACTATTTGTTCTTGTCGGAGCCGGACGATATGAGGGCAACGCTTCAATATCTTCAGCAAAGATACTCCGGAGCGCAAGGCTATCTGAAATTCTGCGGGCTTGACGAGAAAGAAATCCGGTGTTTGAAGGGACGTTTAGGATCAACGCTGTAAGTCCGTTATAAAAGATAAGCTTCAAATTGGTGAATTATCTGGAACAAAACTATTATTATTCACATGATTTCAGTCGTACTTCCAGACAGACTGGGTGAGTTACCGAAGGATAAAACGATTGTTGTGTATTGCTGGGACACATGGTGTAACATGGCTGTAAAAGCAGCCATAATTATGTCGGAAAATGGATATGATGTGCTTGAGCTATCAGGTGGTATTGCTGCATGGACAACAATGAATTTTCCTGTTGAACAGGCAGAATAATAGGTTAACCTGCCAATTTGATATGCGTGGCTGCTACAATTTGTCTTATTCACTTAAGCATTGAATCAATGCAGCAGGAATGCAATTAAGTGACAAGCCGTACCGAAGGGTACGGCTCGTTTTTTACCAATAATTCAAATATGGTTCGAACAAGGTAATTATTCCGTTCATGGTGGCCTCGCTATGAAGTTAAAGCTGTTGCAGGCTGTTATAAACTATGGAATGATCCTTTAGTTGGAAAATTGGTGTTTGACGGGTTCAGGTCCTATGTCTCTATAAAGTGGGCGGGTCATTGGCGCAACTTTACAACTTTTTTACAACTTGGAAGTAAAATAAAAACATCTTTTAGTTATAATAGACAAAATACAACCGGAATTATCTTTATTGAAAAACGATGGGGTGCATAATGGACAAGGTGTTGATAGTCGAGGATGATGCGGCAATATCCGATCTGATCAAGCTCAATCTGGATCTGGCGGGCTACGACAGCAGACAAGCCTTTGACGGGAGTGCTGCACTCGGCGCGCTCGCAACGTTTTCTCCGAATTTGGTTTTATTGGATATTTCTCTTCCCGACATGGAGGGCTTTGACCTCATGTCCCAGCTCAAATCCAAAGAATTACCTGTCATTTTTCTGACAGCGCGGAGCGAACTGTCCGACAAAGTGAAGGGGCTCAAAATGGGAGCCGACGATTACATCGTCAAGCCGTTTGAAGCTATGGGGCTTTTGGCGCGGATTGAAGCTGCGCTTCGCCGTTATGGAAACAAAAGCGAAGTCACACAGTTTGAGGATTTGGAGATTAACACGGAAGAGCGCTCCGTAAAAAAGGGCGGTACATCAATTGAAATGACGATAAAAGAATACGAGCTGATGCTGCTGCTCATAAAAAACCGCAACAAGGCACTGACCAGAGAAAAAATTCTGGAGCTTGTCTGGGGATACGACTATATCGGCGAAACCCGCACCGTGGATATACATATTCAGAAAATCCGCAGAAAACTCGGTTGGGAGGAACAGATCAAAACGGTCTATAAATATGGCTACAGACTGGAGGACAACGTATAAATCTTTGTCATAAGGTATTTTTGTGCACATTTATACTGTTTGAAATCTTGTTCAACGTCTCCTCATTTTACTTGATCGAGCACAATTTCAATCAAAATCTTAAAAATGAAGTTGACAGAGGCCTGTCTGAGCAGCTGATTGTTCAAGCTCAGCTTCAGACGGACTGGACGTATGTCAGTTCATTGAATAAGCAACTCGGCACAACAGACAACAGCCAGAATTTTCTGAAGAATAATACGCAGAAATATACGCAGTATTTCGACGGCAGACAGGTGTTATTGAGATTCTGGATGACCAGGATAATAGTGTGTTCAGCAATTTCACCGTTAAATTTAATGGAGAAAGAGCGGGGCTCAACGGTTTTGGTATCAGTGGCAGACAGTACATCATCCGCGATATCGGAAGTAAAACCTATTTATTTGTCAGCGACAGTATGGTGCTGGACAATGCTACCTATAAGCTCAGTTACATCCGCGACATTTCGGACGTCTACAGCGAGAAAGCGTCACAAGTCAATCTTTTCTTCAAAATGAACATCGCGATCACCGTCATTCTGGCCTTAGACTTATACGCGCTGATCTGGTTTTTGACCCGGTCAATCCGGTCGCTCAATAAATCAGCGCAGACGATAGCAGGCGGCGACTATACGCAGCGCGTCACCGTATTGTCAAAGGATGAAATCGGCGTTCTCGCTCAAAGCTTCAACCAGATGGCCCAGGCTGTCGAGAGCAATGTCAACGCACTGGAACTGACCGCAAAAAGCAGGCAGGACTTCATAAACTTTTTGACCCATGAATTAAAGACATACATCACGCAAAAACCACACTGCAACGGCGGTTAGAGAAAATATTAAGTAAGGCAGAATCCGCAAAGCAGCATATCTCGGCTGCTGCAAATACGAATAACAACCTGTTTGTCGAGAGTTATAGCAAATACACGGAACTCGATAAGATCACAAGTGAGATCGTAGGCGACCTGTTGGAGTGAATGACGGCCTGGCCAGATGGCAGAATGGACATATCCCTGAATTATCTCGACGAGCTTGCAAATTCTGTTGAACTTCGCCCACCTATGAAAAGTTTGCAATATTTTTTTAGTCCTTACTTGACAGCGGCTGATCTTAGGCACACGAATGCAACTTTAATGTTGAAAGCTGGAATACCTGCTAAAATAGCGTCTGAAAGGTTAGGAAATTCAAATATAGGAATAACATTGGGCTTATACTCCCATGTTATGAAGGAAATGCAACAAGATGCTGCAGAAAAAATTAATGATATTTTATTTATAAAAGAGCAATTTGACTTGAAAAAAATATCGTAATTGGTATAATCAAATAAAAATAAAGTTGAAATAACTGGCGGAATTTGTAATTTGAAAAAGTAACAGTGGACAATATTGGCTTGTTTATAAAGCTAATAATGGAGAAACTGTTGCAACAAGTGAAATGTATACAACTAAGCATGGTATTGTATCAATAAAAGATAATGCAGCTAGTGCCACAATAGAGGATCTAACAGGAGAATAGTGTTAATGTATGGGATAATAAGATTAAAAGCTGATTAACAGAAGGACTTCATAGCAATGCATGAAGCCCTTCTGTGTTATAACTATTAATGGGAGTTGAACTTGTGATAATAAGAAAAATTATTTTAAAAATTAAGCAGTATTTTTTAAAAGAAAAGAAACCAAAATTAGTTAAAATTTATAGTAAATATTATAAGAAGTTTTTTAATGATAAAGAATTTAGTGTAGAGAACAATGTGGACTTAATTTATGGGATTAGGAATAAGTTCAAAGATTTAATTAAAAATGAAAATGATTATTTAAATATAAAGAATAAAATTGAGAATATACTAAATAGAAATAAAATAGATATTATTTTCGAAACATTTCCTATTATTATAACTTTAGTGCTTACATATGCAGTTACATTAATACAGTCAAATATTAGTCTTATATATACAATTGGAACTGGAAAGAACACTACCCTAGCATTACAATATGGAGAAGCAAATAAAATTCAAAAAGAAAAAATTATTAAACTAATAGACAATGATGTACAAGATATTATGGCAAATACAACTAATTTGTTTAACAATATATTATATAAGTTTGTATTTTATTTGCTAATATTATCGGTAATTTATGTATTATATAAATATCTTAAAGGTCGACATGATACAATCAAAGATGGATTTTATCGGTTATGTTTAAATATACTTGGAGAATTAAAAATTAATGAAGTGAAAAAGATAACAATTGCTATTAAAAGGAAATAGTAAAAAGATCATGATATGATATGTTAGAAAAATGTTAGATTTTCTTCATTCATACAAACAAAAAGGACATGGGGCCATATCACGGTAGCCCTTGGCAAAATCGTGAGCGGAACATGGTATGACCAGGACTTCCTGAGCCTCAATTACAAGCTGACCGGAAGTACTGACAGTTGGTCTTACGGTGACTTCGAATAGTCTCATTTCCTCAAGGAGCAGGCTCCCTATCCGGTCAAAGGGTAGGGAGCCTGCTCCTTTGTCTTAGACAAGACAGGGACTCCAAAGACACCCATAAAACACTTATAAGTGTTTTAAAACGTATCTTGTGCACTCGGGCTAAAACAAAGCGGCGAAATTGACAGGACGTCAATTTTAGGCGCGTTTTGCCATGGATGGCAAATATGCGCCTACCGCCCCAAAAGTTTTAGCCCGCTGAACAGGCGCCAATTTTTAGTCCTAGCAAGTCAATAAAATTGGCTTGAAGTGCACTTTGAAAAAATAATATAGAAGAAGCCGGAGCCTGTACTCCAGATTCATCACCAGCAATTGCAGGGATAT
>JAEWQC010000058.1 GCA_023399355.1 Bacillota bacterium
TACGTAGGTTGCTTTTTTGTCTTCCATCAGACGGCTTTCCAACTCCAGCAGTATTTTGTCGGGACATCGCTGCCTGAATACTTTTGAATCCTTTCCTTGAAAGCAAAATGCACACCGGTGGGGACAACCCCTCGCACATATAACGGATAGATTCTGTCTGGGTTGCGTATCAAGTAAAAAACGCGACCGGGGTATAGGCAATTCATCAAGATTGTTTTTTAGCGGCTCAATCCCGGTGGATAGCATTTCCCCGTCCAGTAAATAAGCGACATCGGGAAGCACGCACCTGTGAATATCGGAAGTGTTTACCTGTTCAATATAGCGAAGTATGGCTTCAAGCCCATCTCCTCTGACAATCAGATCACACCTCGACCTTTCCAGGAACTCTCTTCCCAAATGCCTTGCCTGCGGCCCTCCGACAACCACAGGAGTGTCATGGTTGCCTTTTAAATAAGCTGAGACCGATTCAATCACATTTTGATTATCATAATCACAATAGAAACCCACTGCAACAAGCCTGTTATTTTTAATATGCTCCTGAATGATATCTACCGCTTTGACCGATATGGTGTTCAATACTTTTGTATTTACGCCATGAGAATCCAGGTATGCTGCTACTGTTAAGAGGCCGAGATTATCCAGGTACTCAAATGCCCTGTCCTTTATCAACCTTTGCATATAGACCAGCAGGACAAATTGTTTCTTCTCCACACCGTTCATGCTTAAAACCTCGAATAAGTGATCAGATGCCTCTGCTCCATTCTATTAAGCAGTTGAATTGCACGGTAATTAAAAAGTTCTTTATTGACAAAGGAATTGCCATATGTGAAGTACAGCCTTTCCAGAATTTCTCTCAAGCACAGCCGCCCGGCACATTCAATCAACAGGTCATATTCCAGTTTTGAAAGAATCTGATTATACGCATATATTTGCCCGTTTTCCGTTATATTGGGAGGAACCAGCCGATGCGGAACAGCGTCACACAGGTCTTCCCCAAAGCGCTCCCCCATAAAGAAATTCCCGCTGTTTAAAAGCATATAGTGAAGGTTTGCCGCTTTATGCCTTCTATAAACAAATGAAATCCATTGAGAAAAAATTCCATACTTTTGTTCCAGATGATATTGCTCCATAATCGTTCTCATGGGAATTTGCCCGGATAAGTGCATGTCATGCATTTCCTTGCGGATACTCTTCAAGATGTATAATCTTTCCCGCATCAGATCACAGGTGTCCATTTCATCACTTTCCGTTGCGGGGATATCTCCGATATATCTGCATCGCAGCAAGTCCTCCTTAATCCTGAGGCCATATTCTTCCGGTTTTTTTGCGATGTTCGTCTGCGGAAATGGAATCAGAAACGCTGTTGAAAACTCCATGATGCCCGGAGCCTTATGCAGCAGATCCATGCAGAACTGCAGGCTGCCATCGATCGTCCTTCTGCTTTCAACCGGTCCTCCGACGATGATATTCCCGGCAATGTAGCATACTCCCCTGTCGGCCATATCTGCAACTACCTCTTTTATCATATCCGAAGTAGTTCCCTTGCGATATAATTTCAAAACATCCTCGCAGCCGGATTCAATACCAAGAAAAATCTTAACCATTCCTGCATCCAGCATTTTGGAGATCATGTCCGGCCATTTGCTTATCGTTTGTACATGCGCATAACAGGTCCATACAAAATCATATTTTTCCCGAAGTATTTTCAAACGTTCACATATTTCAAAAACCCTGTCCCTCGAAAGCGTAAAGGTGTCATCATTAAAAAGAAGCAGCTTCATACCGGGATTTACTTCAAAACGTTTTTCCAGCTCCCCCATGATCACATCAACACTGTGGAAACGGATATGTTTTGCATTTGCACCCTCAAAACAGAATGCACATTGATAAGGGCATCCCCTTCCGGTCAGAATTGCGGTCATAGGCACCTGAATGTCTTTGCCGCCCAGCTTCGGCCATGGAAGCAAATCCAGGTCCATGATGACTTTCTGCGCTTGCGTATGAACAAGTTTACCGTTTGCATCAAGGTAGCAAATCCCTTTTATATCCTCCAGCGGCCTTTTGTCCCCAAAATAATGCTCCATCAGAGCAGTTAATGTCTCTTCCCCCTCTCCTGCACAAGCGCAATCGCATAATGATTTTTTGAAAAACGCCTCTTCAAATCCAATTGTTTGCGGTCCTCCTATGATTACGGGAAGATTGTAATGCTCTTTGACATATCTAGATAATTCCCCAACCAAAAACTCATTTTCAAAAGTGCAATAAAACCCGACACTTCTCACTTCGCTTTGATGCTTCTCAATATACTCCAAATACTCCGGAGGATATCCTTCAAGGATTTGAGCCTTGAACCCCCTGTCCTCCAAACATCCCTTCAGTAAATGGATTCCAAAGCAATAAGAATCTTCCGGCATTCCGAATAAATACTGAAATACGTTTGCCAATAAAATATCGGTCATCAATCGCACTCCTTCACATATAAAAGAATTCGGGACATCAAGTCCCAAATTCTTTTATTGACAGCTTGACAGCTACGCAATTTCGTGACTGAACCGCATAGATCCCTTGACACAGTCAGCTGCCTTGACCATAAAACATTTTCATTTCGCCCGTTGAGCCCTGTTTGGTGGTCTCCTTGCTTACGAGCACAAATTTGCACAAGCCGATACTGTCACAAATATGTAGTCTATTCCAACTAATGACAGGCCTACACCGCCTACTTGATCGTTCTGTTCACTTTCAATTTCCAGTTCTGCTTCAGCAATTTCTTTTACGGCGCCTTCCAATTCTTCCGTTGTGAATATATACCCGTTCTGTTCGGCAAATGCATGAAGTTCCATTTCGTCTTTACAATTACGCAACTCTTTTGCAAACTCTTCATCCGATTTAACCTTCGTTACAAATGATTTTGCACTTTCCAAGCTCATAAAGATACCTCCCAGAATTAGTGGAATATTTTGTTGCACAGCCTGAAGATATTACTGTGAAGGACTAAAACCAACTTATACTATTCTATGAAGGCCATTCTGAATTAGAATATTTTTTGAAGGGAATATTGTGACTTTTTCATTTTTCTGGAGGATACCCGGTAATTCAGTGCCAATGGCTGGCTATGTTTCGGGGCTATTAATTTTCAAGCACCCCAAGCCGGCCGATTCAGCAGCCTAGACCTTTACCGATCCGTCCCACTCTTCAGGCAATTCCTGCTGCAAATATTTATCCGACAGGAAGAAATAGATTTTTGCGGCTTCATCCTCATTGTTTTGTTTTATCACTTCAATGAAATTCTTTTTCGCACCTTTGAAATTCTTTTTTTGATACAGTTCTATCGCAGATTCAAAAATATCCTTTGTTTCTTCTTTTATTTTCCGCAACGAAGCTTCGTCACCCTGATACACATCATAAATCGTCACAGGTTGATTCTTATCTCCAAGTATCAAGCGTCCCAGCAATCTGTATTGATAGATGTCTTTGTTTCTTACTTCATCCATGATGCTTGATGTAACCAAAATGGAAGCGCCGAAGGTTATCGATATCTTTTCGAGTGTTTCGGCAAGATTCACTCCTTCAGATATAACAGTTCCCTCAAGCCTTTTTTCTTCACCGACAATGCCCATCATCACCTGGCACTTGTGGATTCCAATGCCAAAATCAATCTTCCTGTAGCCTCTCTGAAGCCGATGATCATTATAGGCATCAAGGACAGCCCGCATTTGGATCGCAGCATTCAGGGCATCTTCCGCCCCATTCTGGAACAATGCCATGATTCCGGCTCCCAGGTATTTATTGATAAACCCTGAATTCAGAGGAATAACAGGGCCAATTCTGCTTAAAAACGAATTTATGAAGTTGAAATTCTCCTCTGTTGTCATTGTCTCGGACAATGAATAAAAATGCCTGATATTCGAGAACATGATGCTCATGTTTAGCTTTGACTGGTCTCCCAGGTTTACATCGGTAATTTCTTCTTTGTTCAGCAGCTTTCTGAGCTGGTTGGGTACGAACCTTGAATAGGATTCTCCCAATAATGTTATTTTTTCTATACGCTGGTTTATTTTCTCCGACATTTGATTGAACATTTTATTGAAACCCTCTGACAGGTCTTCACTCTCGTCACCTGTCTTCAATTGGATAAGTGCTTCGGAATTACCGCTTGCGGCTTCTTCAAAGCTTTTTTTCAAAACTCTTAAGGGTCTTGTCATCCTGTACATAAAAAATAAAAATACTGCAATGATTATAAGGACAATAATGGCCAACTGAGCCATTATATTAGTAATCATCGCTTTCTGCTGTCCAATCAGGCCCGTCATCTCCATGCCCGTTTCATAAATTCCAACAACCCTGTCCCCCGCCTTAATTGCACCCAGGGCGTATAGCCAGACTCCTTCCGCATTGTTTGAGACAGATACCGAAACCTTGTCGGAACCGCCGGAAGCAATTTTATGGTATTCCTCCTGTTCACCCGGATCCAGAGGATATAAAATGCTTGTATCGTTTTTGTCATTCATACAAACATATATTCTCTCAACACCCTGTTCACGGTCTACCTTGTAAAGCTGGGTGTATATGTTCATCCTGCTGCTGTCTATTTTATCAATATCGTATTGTGATAAAGACTTTATAGCATTAAGGACTTTATTTGCAGTTGAGTCTCTGTTCGAACTTTCAAAACCGCTGATGTTTTCTTTTATAATCAGATTTATCTTGTCATTGACGGTTTTAAAGTCTTCATTCATATAATCCGACGGCTTTTTGATCCTTTCAAAGCTGTTAATATCTATCTCTTTTGCTCCGATTTTTACAAGAGTTGCCATCCTGTCCTCCAGCTCTGTGATATGCAGGTTGGAATACGCTACGTATACGATACCTGCTATAAAAACGGCAGCAAGAACAATAACGGGTGTAAACTTCAAAGTTTGCTTCACAGCCATGGATATTCTTTTTTTTAGGAAAACTACAAAAATAATCCTGCAGAAAAGGATGAAAATAATTATCAAAATGATGGGTTGTACCCTGACTACCCAGTTATGGATGATTTTCCTGTCGGAATAGGTATAACTTAACGGCGCAGTTTCTGCTTTTCCCTCATTGCTTACTTTAATGATATGGTCTGAAACTATAGCTGTGACCGAGCCATTTTCGTTTACGTAAATATTGCTTATAAGCGATATGTCTGCAAGCTTGGTCTTTCCCCCGTCCAATGTCTTGATCCCTTTATCGTCGGTACCGTCCAGCAGCTTTTTAATATTGCTCCGGGATAAAAACACCTCGTTCTGACCGGTTGAGTAATTGATCCTCCTTATTTCACCTTTTATAACATCTGCATAATAAATATTTTTGCCGGAATCCGCACCTGCATTTACTGGAAGGGTAAAGCCTTCTGCACTTTTATCATTCCCCGGATTATCCTTTATGACATGCCCACTGGCATCCACATGGAACAGCTCCCCGTTTTTTGTGGAAAAAACCAGCGAATTTTCTCCGTACTTTGAAATGCACACCAGATAGGTATGGTCGATATCTATTGAAGTCGTTATATCCTTTCCGTCCCCTTTCACAAGGTCAAACACCCTTCCGGGAACAGCCTTTACGGGTATGGTTTTTCTGACAACCTGACTGTCATGAGCAGCGTAATAATACAATTCTCCACTTTTGCCGCACTCTATCAGCTTCATTGTCTTGGGATTCTCAAGGCCGAATTTTTCCTGAGGTTTACCGTATAAAGCTCTTGCTATTACTTTGGACTTTGCTCTGTCTGAGGCCGGATATTCAATAATTTCTTCTTTCCGTATCATCGTACCGGGAAAATTCATCACAGTTTTCAAGACAAACAAATTTCCATCCTTGTCGACCACAAAGTCGGTAAATCTGCATGCAGCATTAATTTGAGCATCCGACGCAGCAAGTTTTAAAGTGACAATTCCTTTTTTATCCGCAACGACAATTCTTTTCCTGGAATCGTCAATCGCATAGATATTCCCGTCGGAATCAAATGATGCGTCCAGTATGTTCGACAGGGCAACCTTGTTGCTTATCGGCCATTCTATAATAATTTTCCACGAAGTAACTATAATGTATCCCGAAGCCATCATCAGAATACCCACAATTGCAAGAATCAAAATACTCTTTTTCATTTTTTACCTCAGGTAAATGAACTCTATTTCCATATTATATCTTTTATAAGTTTCCAGTTCAACCATATCAACCCACAAAGCCTTATATTATGACAAATTTAATGTAAATTACAACAATTTATTCATTTTTGTTGCCCAAAGACCTGTTTTTATTATACAATACCACTATACTTTGGTAATGAGAGGAGTTTTCGGCATGCTTGAAACATCGATTGACGCTATAATCAAACCTTTCAAAGCTAAAATAGAACCCATAAAAAAAATTGCCGCTGATCCTTTTAAAAAAGTATTGGAGCTGTATAAAGCTTTCACTAAAAAAGCACAAACAGCTCTGGATAATTTTATGGGTCAAAAAGAGACCTCTCTGCACAACTATATTAGAATCGGAAGTCATTATGTTTCTAAAAAGCTGCTTGTCATATTGCTTTTTTTGCTTGTTGCAGGAGTTGCCTGCCTTGTGAAAATAGTCCCCGACCTTATAAACAAAGACATTGTGCTTCAGGAGGGTTCTGTTGAAGCAGCTGAATTTTCAGGCAAGGCAAAGCTTCTTGATAAAAATGGAACTTTATTATACAAGGGTACCTTCGCCGATGGAAAATACGACGGCAAGGGTAGGCTCTTCAAAAACAAGGCACCGGTTTATGAGGGCGGCTTTGCCGATAACAAATATTCCGGTTCCGGCAGGGAATTCTATCCCGACGGTAAAATCAAATATGACGGAGAGTTTATAAACGACCGTTACAATGGTCTTGGCACCTTTTATTATGATAACGGCAAAAACACCGTAAAATACACAGGCGATTATAAAAATGGAAACTGTAATGGTCAGGGCAAATCCTACGATAACCAAAATGACCTTATCTATGAAGGAGAATTCCAGGACGGCGAATTTTGGGGCAAAGGCATAAAATACTTTCCCGACAGGTCTCCTCAATATTCGGGAGACTTTGAAAACGGAGCATATTCTGGTGAAGGAATCGAATACTACAGCAGCGGAACGCCAAAGTACAAAGGCACTTTTTTAGATGGAAAATATGATGGAAGCGGAGCACTTTTTGATGAAAACAATATTTTAATTTATAAGGGTTCCTTTAAGGCGGATGGATTCAATGGCGAAGGCACGCTGTTTCATGCAAACGGCACTGCAAAATATACGGGTTTATTCGAAAGAAACGTTTATAACGGTGCCGGAAAGCTTTTCGACAGCAATGGAAATCCTTTATATGAAGGTAATTTCGCAAACGACTGTTTTGAAGGTCTTGGAACTCTCTTCAGTACAACCGAGGGTATCCTGTATAAAGGTTTTTTCAAAGACAACCTGCCCTTTTATCCCGGGTTCTTATCTTTATCGGACTCAAAACTGAAGGAAATCCTGGGCGACCCGTCAGCCGATGACACCTCGGACATTCAGCCTTCCGATTCCTCACAAGCCAGCCCCGCAGGCATCCATATCGACCTGGCACCCATAAGCACTGCTTTGGCTGTTCCTGACGGGTTGGACATCCTTCATACACGTGATATGTACTCAAGGGATCTGGGCTATAAAACGGCATCCTCGGTTGAATATTCCTACAATGATTATTCAATGTCCCTTGTATTGGAATCCGCCAGTGATAAACCGAAAAAACTTTTTGTAAGTGCCGTCAAGCTATGGGGGGATCAGTCGCTTTCAGGCATTAGTGTGAATAGCGGCAGACAGGAGATCGTCAAAGTACTTGGCGTCCCCCTGGATTCAGAAAACACGGAAGATACGTATATATCCGCCATAAGCTATATGCAGGATGGGTATCTGTTAAAATTTTATTATAACAAGCTGGATGACAGTATTGTATTTCTGGAAATACTCAATGCGGAGTCATCCAAATAAATAAGCAGACAGGAGCTGGAAATATGGGTAATGTTGTATGCGGCGGTGCAATGCTTCAATGCAGTTTTGGCGCGGCACCCTCTTCCTTGATGGTTCTTCCGAAAAATCAGGTCATGACTTCCATGCCTGTAGCAAATATCATGGATCATGTTCCCATGTTGAACATTCTTCCGTTTGCCATGTGCTCCTGTATGGCAAACCCCACGGTTGCATCGGCAACCG
>JAEWQC010000081.1 GCA_023399355.1 Bacillota bacterium
TTTAAAGCAATCCAGCATTTGCTTTTCTTTACCTATGGGATATTCCAGACTTTTTGCCGGACTTACGATATCTCCGTAGCTTATGACGGATCCCGGAGAAGAATCATATTTTAATGCGATTTTCGCCTGAAGGAATGTTTCAATGATGTCCTTCGTGGCATTGTATTGGTTCCCAATCCCGACATTTAATTGAACAAGCATTTCGTTTGAAATTTCATCCTTGATTTCAGAGAAGGTTTTGGTCCATAAAACCCGGGAAGTATATTCATCCATCTCTTTGGAGACAAGCAACAATATGAAGATATACTGTCCCACGATACTTTGCAGAAAATTCAGGCCTCTGGCATGCAATTTGTTTTTCAGCTGCTCGGAGAGCCTCTTCTTAAGGATCCTTTTCTGTACTTCTCCTGCTATTTCCAAGGGTTGGTCGTGATCCGGGATGGACAGAACCGCGCCGACAAAGGCAGTACTTTGAATGCCCAGCATGTCAAAAAACTCCTGTATTACATTTTCTTCGATTTCCCCGGAAGACATCAAGGTGATCAGTTCCTCTTCCAGATACTGTGTAACATTTTTCAACTTGGTGTTGATTGCCTCTTCCTTCTTTTTTCTGGTTCTGGCTTCGTCCAGATGAAGGATGGACTGATTCAGGGTATTAATAATGACTTCCGCAGGCGCAGGCTTGGTGATGTAATCATCCACACCGAGGGCAAGTCCGTCTTTGGCATAATTAAAATAATGAAAGGCGGACATCAGGATGATCCTGCATTCGGGAAGAACCTCCCGGATTTTTGCAGCGGCCTCCAATCCGTTGATACCCGGCATCTTAATGTCGGTAAGGACAATATCCGGTTTGATAACGGAAAGTTTTTCAAGCAGTTCTCTTCCATTCGTCGCTTCATATAGATCAAGTAGCTCTGAAAGGCTCTGCCCTACGATAAATTTCACCGCTTCCCTCTCTACTACCTCGTCATCTGCAATTAACAACCTATACATCTTCGTGCCTCCCGGTTTATTTATCTGCAACTTATTTGGATGTGCGAAAACAAATTCAACTTTTCGGTATGTTCAATGTGATAACCGTACCAAGATTCTCCTTGCTTTTCATGACAAAGCTGTCCTTTTTTCTGGAATAAAGCTGGACTCTCTCACGCACGTTATTTATTCCGATCCCTGTAGTATCCCCTTTCCTTTGCATGGAATCATCCGATTGACCGAGAAGTTGTGCCAGCCTGTCGGCTGGTATACCAATACCGTTGTCTATCACCTTTATAACCAGGTCTTCGTCATGTTCGAAAATCTTCACCCGCACCATTCCACTGCTTTCCTTGGGCTCAAGTCCATGGATAACGGCATTTTCCACCAAAGGCTGCAAGATAAACCGTGGCACATGAATATCCCCAAGATCCTCCCTGCATCGGATATCGAATCGAATGCGTTCGCCAAACCTCGCACTTTGAATCGCGGCATAAGCCTGCATGATTTTCAATTCCTCACTGAGCAGGACTTTTTCCGTGCCCTTCAGGTTATACCGGAAAATACTGGACAGCGATTCAATCAGGTGCGTGGTTTTTGGAGCACCCTCGAACATGGAGAAGCGGGCAATGGCATTGAGCGTGTTGAACAGGAAGTGAGGTGCGATCTGCGATTGAAGAGCAAGGTAACGGGCCTCATTCAATTCATTGGATATTTTGATGCTCTTGATCTCTTCTTCGTGAAGCTGGTTCTGCATACTGATCATATTGAGGATGTTCTTTGACATCTGGTTCAATGTAGAGGCCAGGACATTGATCTCCTCCGAAGATTTCATTCCCAGTTCCTTATTGACAAAGTTACCGCGTGATACGTTCCTTGCAAACTGAGTCAATTTCTTGATCGGGTTTGTAATACTGTTTGAAATTGCGACAATGAACAGCAGGCTGACAAACATCAGAAGCAGTACACTGGTAAAATTGATGACCCGTATCCTCCTTACCCGGCTGGTCAGCTGGCTGTGATACCATTCTCCTTCGGAAAGTTTGGTATTCAGCAGCTGTTTAATATAACCCTCAATATAAAGAGAATCATTCTTCGTCTTTAAGAATTGCAGATATTTCGCTTCTTTTGCAGCATCGTTGTCAATGATGCCGTTCATTTCATCCGAATAGGTCTCTATGGAATTCTTTATCGCATTTGACTGAAGGACAGTGTCCAAAGAATTGGAGGAGGCAACGATTTCATGGATCAGATTGTTGGTGGCATCCATGGATATCCGGTATTTATATAGTTCGAGGTTTTCTCCATCCAGGCTGCCGCCTTCCGTAACATACTTGGCAAAGCTGTCCCTCCCCTGGATCAAGGTCATGGACAGGCTGTTGACCGTACTGTAATCTTTGAGCAGCCGGTTGTATTCATCCATCGAACTGTAGGCCATGTTGTAGAAATAGAGGTTGGACAAACTGATAAAAATTACGACAGTTGTCATAAACAAGATCAGCTTGCCCTGTATGGAGATCCTTTGCACCGCTTCGGAAATCTTACGCATGGTATCCCTCTCTAAAACGCATATTAAAATCCGGAATTGGGAAGGAGGATGGTTACTTTGTTGTACATACCTGAACAGGAGATATTCACCGGTTCCATATCCGGATTTTTGGGCCCGTATGCGGAGTCCGCCCCAGAGTTGGTGAAATACTCCTTCAACCTTGAGTTGACAGCTGAAATACTGTTTTTTCTCTCTTGAACATTACCTGAGGGATCTATGATGGAAGATGCAAGGCTAACACCGTTATCTGCGACCTGGATCAGCATTCTTTCTTCGTTTTCGTCAATATCGACAGTCAGTCTCCAATCGCCCTCTTTGGGTACCAATCCATGAATAAGTGCACTTTCCACCAGGGCCAGCACCGTATTTGACGGAAGATAAATATCCGGCAGATCCTCCCTGACTGATTTCACATAGGCCAGGTTTTCACCGAATCTTGTTCGGAATATGTTGATCAGGTTGTCCACCTGAAGCATTTCCGTTCTCAGTTTTACGATTTCATCCATCCTCAGATATTTATACCGGATGCGATTATCGATACATTGGACCATATTTTGAGTTTTTCCGGCATTTTCACTTACGGATAACCGGTGTATCAAATTCAAATAACTTATGAATTCTTCAAAAAAGGAATTCACCGAATTCACACCTCCCTATGCATCACATTTCTATTATAGCAGTAAATCTTCTACATTTTAACTAAATACCATGAAAAATGATCAGGAATCACTGGTTTTTCACTTGTATCCCCTTTGGTGCTGCAGGAATACAGTGGTATTTACTAATATGGCAGACATAATATATAATGTAAGGACAGAGAATGGCCGATATTTAGTTCTCAAGTTATTCCCTTATAAGGAGTGTGCGGAATGACCTCAAAAGCTATTCGCAAAGTGCGTGGAATCAACAATTTGAAAGAACTGCTAGAGCAAAGTGCAGAACTATTCGGGGAAAGGGATGCATTCTGGCTTAAGACAGGCAGCGAAGATTACACGGGAGTAAAATACAAGGATTTTAAAAATGAAGTGGATGCACTTGGCACGGCATTTATCAAGCTTGGCTTACAAGACAAGTTTATTGCAATAATCGGAGAAAACCGTTACGAATGGTGCGTAACTTATCTGGCCGCGGCCAATGGTACCGGTATAGCTGTCCCACTCGACAGAGAGCTCCCTGCGGCTGAGGTGGAGAATTTACTGGTTCGTTCAGGTGCCAGTGCAATCATATTTTCAGGCAAACATGAAAAGGACATGCGCAGTATAGCCGCATCCCTTCCTTCCGTTGAATTCTTTATCAATATGGATGCTGAAGTGGATGAAGGAAGTTTTTTATCTTATAAGAAACTGATTTCCATCGGAAAAGATCTCCTGGATATAGGCGATCGTTCTTTCGTTGATGCCCCGGTTGATAATGACGCCTTCAGTATCCTGATATTTACTTCGGGAACTACCGATCTTGCAAAAGGTGTCATGCTTTCCCATAAAAATCTGACAACGGATATTATGTCAGTATGCTCTGTCCTCTATATCGACGAAACAGATTCCACACTGTGCATGTTGCCGCTTCATCACACCTTTGCCTGCACGACCTGTTTCCTGTTGATGCTGTATAACGGTTGCAGGATTTCATTTATTGAAGGACTGAAGCATATTGCAAAGAATATGAAGGAAACAAGCCCGACTATATTGATGGCAGTTCCGCTTATACTCGAATCCATGTATAAAAAGGTCTGGGACACGATAAACAAGCAGAAAAGCTCCGCAAGAAAGGCTAAATTGGCGCTCTTTATCAGCAACGCCGCCTATAACCTGTTTGGCATCGATATAAAACGCAGACTTTTTAAACAAATCCACGAAAATATCGGCGGCAAAGTCAGGCTGATCATATCCGGTGCCGCCGGTATCGATCCCTCGGTATCTAAGGGTTTCCGTTCTTTTGGATTCACACTTCTGCAAGGATACGGACTGACGGAATGTTCTCCTATCGTAACAGTCAACCAGAAAGAAAAATACCGTGATGATTCAATCGGTTTGCCGCTCCCCTGCAATGAGGTAATGATCCACAAGCCGAACAAGGAAGGCATTGGTGAGCTGATGGTACAGGGAGATAACGTCATGCTCGGTTATTATGAAAACAAGCTTGCCACGGAAAAAGTACTTCGTGACGGCTGGTTCTATACCGGCGACCTTGGAAAAATGGACAGGTCCGGTTTCTTCAACATAACAGGCAGAAAAAAGAATGTCATCGTCACAAAGAACGGGAAAAACATTTATCCCGAGGAAGTTGAAGCCTATCTGGACAAAAGTCCCTTTATCGCTGAGTCCATGGTTTACGGCAAAGATGACGAAGCGTCGGAGGAGACCTTTATATACGCCCAGATAGTACCCTCTCTCGAGTTTATCAGAGAAAAACTCGAAAAGGAACATGTGACCTCGGATGAAATCTTTAAAATAATAGACGCCGAAGTAAAGATGGTCAACAAAACCATGCCGCTATACAAACGCATACGCCGTTTCACCGTGCGTGAA
>JAEWQC010000113.1 GCA_023399355.1 Bacillota bacterium
GCATAACTCATACCGAGGGAGATCACCTTGTCATCAAACTCTTTGCCCAGAATAGCGGACAGATAATAAATATCCATGTATCTAACAGCCACAATCTTTTTTATATCTGTTGTGAGTTCCACTTCACGTCCCAGCATATCCGTATACTTTGCAGTCTTTTTCTCCGCTTTCATATCTGCCCGTGCAGACGTTTGTGCCGCAGCAGCTACAGCAGTTGCTTCAACAACGGGTGCTGATGCTTCCACGGCATTCCCTGATGAACCGGCAGAGCCAGTTACAGCCGTACTGGCGCATCCTGCTGCCACAAACAGTATCATTGCCGCCATTAGTAATATAGAAGTGCCCGATCTGATTGATCTAATTGACCTGCTTGACTCAGTTAGCTTTATTGACTTCATTTTCTGCACTTTAAGTATCATATTCATTTCCCCTATCTGTAATTTCTTCATGAAATATTCTTATAGAATTCATTTATTTTGTAAGTCCGATGGAGTAAAACCCGGAGTAGGATATTGGCATATATTGATCAAAAAAAGTTTTCAAATTCTGTTCCGGATCAATATTCTCAAATGCATCAGGGTAAAAATCTTTTGCTAAAGCCTGCAGTCCCACGAAGTCAAAGATATGCATGCTGAGGTTGTGGAACACACTATATACCCGGTCATTTTTAACGGCAGACAAGTTGTTCCAGCCCGTGCGGGTGGTATATGCCTGCAGCCGCGCTCTCGAATCCGCTTCATCGGCATAAAACCCAAGCCTCATGGAATCCGTTGCCGAAGTCCAGTGCTGGCCGGTGATGACGATGATATCCGGATTAGATGAAATGACAAGTTCCGGATTAATCTGACCCGTTTCCTGTATGGAACCATCCGCAATATTTGTTATCCTTAATTTGCTCATGACTGTACCCCACGACTGATCATCCGCTCCCGCATAGGCAGAGGAAAACGTCTTTGGTCCGGTATCGCCGCACTCCAGATAAACTCTTGGCTTCGGTCCGCTTAACGTTGCGACGGTGTTGTAGATTTTTTTCACCTGCTCGTCGGCATAATTTGCTATTTGATCAGCCCTGCTTTCCTTGCCCAATATTTTGCCAAGAAGTCTGATCCCTTTTTGTGGTGTTGCAAGCGGATCCGTGGATTCGTCGATGCACACAACGGGAAGGCCCGCATCAATCAGCTTTTGAACACATTGAAACTCCTTGAGCATATATTGGTCAGCCACTACCAGGTCCGGGCTCAGGTTCACGACTGTTTCCACACTAACAGCATCACTCTGCACATCCCCGGTATCCGTAATGGAATTAAGCTTTGGAAACACCTCTAGAAATTTCTTGTAGCCGTCATTGTCTTTATTTTTCAGGTCAGGTCCCCAGCCGACAAGTTTCTCCGATATCTCCTCCCCTAATATTGCAGACAACTCGTAAATATCTCTGCTTCTCAGAAGAACAATTCTTTGGACATTCGTTGTAATACTTACCTTTCTTCCTGCCAGATCGGTATACGTTGCCGTGGCGGCAGCAGTTTCCGTCCGGGCTTCAGTGGAGGTTGACACGGCTGCTGTTGTTACATCTGCCGTGGTAGCCGCGGATGATGAATGAACAGCCGCACTCTCATTTGCCGCTTTTTCTGCACATCCCGTAAATACCATCGCCATAACGCTCATTGTCACTGCCGCTATCACCGCTGAATTGATAACTCTCTTTACTCTGTTTTTCATTCTAAACCCTCTTCTCATCTGTTTTTATTTTAATAATTTGCTGCAATGTCAACAAATTCAATGACGGGACAACCCTCCCCGTTTAAGTGAATATTGCTTTCAATTTTATAAATATCTTTTAGCATTTCTTTCGTTATCACCTTGCTTGGCCTTCCCTGGGAATGCAATCTGCCCTTGTCCATAATCACAATATTGTCGGCATACCTTGCGGCCAGATTGATATCATGCATAACAATGACCGTTATTATATTTCTTTCTTCGGATAGTTTCACCAGCAAATTCAAAAGTGCAAATTGCCGGTGAATGTCCAGATTGTTCAGCGGTTCATCAAGAAGCAGAATTTCGGGTTTTTTTATAATGGCTTGTGCAAGCAGGACCATTTGAAGCTGTCCTCCGCTCAATTCACATATCCGGCGTTGTGCAAGCGGCTGCAGGTCAAACAGGTCAAGCATGGTATTGACCTCCTTCGTCTGTGCGGAGCTCACACGAAGTGTCAATGTATTCATCAGTCCCAGCAGTATGGCTTCAAAAACAGTGATGGAAGCATCGCTTTGGGAAGCTTGCGGCAAATAGCTCATGCTTTTTGCAAAGAAGCCACTTTGATTGCGGTTGATCTTCTTATCCATGTAGTACAGTTCGCCCCTGCTTTTTAAAATATTCGCCATACACTTGATCATCGTCGACTTACCGGCCCCATTCGGCCCGATTACTGCAGTAACTGAATTTTGAAAGCATACATTAATATCTTCCAACGAAAACTTTGACGAATAACAGTAACTTAAATTTGTAACTTTCAAGCTCATTGTTTTCACCTGTCTTTCTTTAAAATAAGCATTAATAAAAATGGAATACCAATGATCGACGTAATAATTCCCAAAGGAATTTGTCCTCCGGGTATCGCGGTTTTACTCAGAATCGAGGAGATGGAAAGCATGAATGCACCTGTCAGCAGGGAAACCGGAATAAAAAAGCGCTGCTCTTCTCCCACAAGGACTTTGGCGATATAAGGCGCCACCAGGCCCACAAAACCAATGGTTCCCACAAAGCATACCGCCACAGATGTTATTACCGCTGTTAATACCAGTACCTTGGTCCTCAGCTTTTCAACCTGAATTCCAAGTGATTTCGCCGTATTATCGCCCATGCACAGAGCGGTAAGCTTCCATGAATCCTTGAAAAGAAACGGCACAACTGCGATCGCAATAACAAACACCACAATGTTTTTTTGCCAGGTAGCACCTAATATGTTGCCCTGTGACCAGTTGGACATTCCTCTCAGGACTTCGTCACTTACAAAATAGGTCAGGATCGAATTTAATGCAGAGAAAAGAAAATTGATAGCAATCCCGGTCAGGATGATGGTTGCTTTATCGCTTCTGAATTTTGCTATGGCATAAATCAGCATAGACGACCCAAATGAAAAAATAAAAGCAAATATTGGGGTTGCAATATTTTGCAGGATATCCGGAAGGATTGAATGTCCAAACACCAGAGATAAAGCTGCACCAAAGGATGCCGCAGATGATATTCCCAGTGTGTACGGACTCGCCAGAGAATTGTTCAATATGGTCTGCATTTCCATACCGGCAACAGCAAGGCAGGCTCCGACCAGTACTGCCATTGTTGCAATGGGAAGCCGTATGATCCTTACAATGATATTTGTCTTTTTGTCAACCGAGCCCGGATCCAGCAAAGACCTGACAACATCCGGTATGGAGAGCTTCGCAGGCCCGGTCGAAATATCGATGAGAAAGCTAATAATTACAATTGCAAACAGGCCCGCAAGCACAATTCTTTTTTTGTAAATCACCTTGTGGTAACCGTATCCCAAATCACGCCCCATACATTTCATCTCCCCTGTATCCCTCCCATCGTTGATATCCGACATCAGGGCTTTCTTCCCCCCGCCCTCAGTTCATCAACGGTATACATGCTCTGATGGCTTCTCCCCGGTCATTGACAGTGCTTGTAATTCTCACATCAATGCCGTATGCCGCTTTCAGATTCTCTTCGTTAATCACCTCGTCCACGCTGCCAATGATAAATTCATGGTCACTTTTCATCAGGGCCACTTTCGTTGAACATAGGAATACATGGTTTGGAAAATGGGAAGTCATGATAACCCCCAGCCCTGCTTTTGATAATTTTCTGATTTGCTCCAGTACACGTATCTGATTGCCAAAATCGAGGTTCGAGGTGGGTTCGTCCATGATGAGGATTTCCGGCTGCTGTGCCAGTGCTCTGGCTACCAACACCATTTGCCTTTCTCCTCCGCTGATTTCGGTATAGATTTTATTTCTCAAAAAGGTAATATTCAATGATTCCAGTGCTTCTTCCGCTATTTCCATGTCCTTTCTTGAAGGAGAGGCAAATACGCCCAGGTGAGCTGTCCTCCCCATCAAAACCACATCCATCACACTAAATGGGAATGGCGGGGTGTGAGCTTGGGGAACATACCCTACAACGGTTGCCAGACGTTTTTGAGACCACTTGCTGATGTTTTCCCCATCCAGACAGATTTCTCCGCCTGCCAGCTTCAGAAATCCCAGTACGGTTTTGAAAAAAGTGGTTTTGCCAACTCCGTTCGGTCCCAGCAGACACACGATTTCTCCTGATTCGACACTCATGGAGATGTCCTTTACAATGATCCTTGATCCATAGCCGCAATCTACATTTTTTATATCCAGTCTCATACCCACCCTCTCTTTCCCTTCATCAACAAATAAAGAAAAAATGGTGCGCCAAATAGCGAAGTCAAAATCCCCAGCGGGATTTCTACAGAAAATGCACTTCGTGCCACATCATCCACCAATAGTAAAAAAGTACTTCCAAGAAATAAAGATGCCGGTAAAAGAGTCTTGTAATTGGGTCCTGTAAGCATTCTTGCAAGATGGGGAATAATCAAACCGATCCATCCGACCATCCCGCATATGGAGACCGCTGAGGCAGTCAAAAGTGTCGAGCAGCCGATATTTACCACACGCAATACAGCAGTATCCAGTCCCAATGCTTTTGCTTCCTCTTCCCCAAACGACAATACATTCAGTTTCCACCTTAACAGCATAAGAGGAATTGCACCAATCAGCATGGGGAGGATAATCACTTTTACATCAATGGTTCTGATGGTTGACAGACCGCCCATCAACCAGAAAGTAATCGCCGGAAGCTTGCTGTCGGGATCCGCCACATATTTTGTAATAGAAATAAAGGATGCAAACAAGCTTGAAATCACCATGCCGGTCAGCACTAAAACAAGGGTTGCATTATTTCCTTTGCTGATTGCCGTACTGATTAAAAGAGAGACTATAACAGCGCCTATTCCAAACAAGAAAGAGGAGAACTGTATGCCAA
>JAEWQC010000213.1 GCA_023399355.1 Bacillota bacterium
GGTTCAATAGTTAAAAGTCCCAATTCCTCGAATATTTCAAGGATTTTTTTTAATTTAAAAAAATTAATAGCCATCCTGTTTTTTTGTGATAAAAGAGTACTCAATGCAAACAAATCGGCAATTTCAAAGCGCATACCCTCATTGAACTGTTGTATAAAGTCCTTACTGCCCGGCTTTGCAGCACTTCCGTCCTTATTTGCCGTTCTGCAGCATGCCCTTATATATCTGAATACAGCTTCGAGTTCCTTCCTTTCAGGGACGATGTCAGAGGTCTTCAGATGACAGTAGCCCAGCTGGCCGTAGAACTCCTGCAGGCTATTATTATATCTATTATAGTCATTTGCTCTGACAAAAACAATATCTTTGTCGAGGGCTAAAAATATACAGGTCTTGATATCCTTTATATTCAGTTGAAGCCGTTCGGAACCGTTCCAGCTGTTCACCTCCATGGAAAAAATCGCATCAATGACATCCCCTGTTTCATACACCTCAGCCAGTTCTCCCATATTAAAGCCTATCGCCTCAATATTCAGGTTATGGTCGGACAGCCTCAGCTTCAGATGTTTCCCTGCGCTCAAAGTTTTGATATCTCCAATGCAAATGGCCGTATAGCCGAATACCGGTCCGGCATTCCCGCAGCCAAACGGAGCCATCTTTGCCAATTCGCCCGCGCTGTCCATCGTGATATCCTCACTCCTGATAAAAGCATCCACTTTGACACAGGGTATAAGATCCGCCTCAGTAAGCACCTTGTCGGCATATTCGTTGAGCCTGGCTCTCAATTCATCCAGTTTATCCTCGTGAATCGTCAGCCCTGCAGCCATTTCATGCCCGCCAAACCTTTCAAGCAGGTCCTCGCAGCTTGTCAGTGCCTTGAATAGATTCAGACCGGCAATACTCCTGCCGGAACCTTTTCCGATGCCATTCTCAAAAGATATCACAATGCATGGCCGGTTATATTTTTCAAGGACCTTGGAGGCAACGATTCCTATTACACCGTGATGCCAGCCTTCGCCGCTGACCACAAGCACCTTGTCCCGCACAGGGTCAAGCCGCTCCTGCACAAAAGCAATCGCTCCGTCCAGTATTTCAGTCTCGGTCTCCTGCCTGCTTTTATTTTCGCTATCCAGTTCTTTTGCCAAAGCTTCCGCCATCACCGGGTCCTTTGTTGTAAACAACTCCACGCTTCTGCCCGCATCGCCAAGACGGCCTGCAGCATTGACCCTTGGCGCAAGTCCGAAAGCCACACTATAGGAAGATATAGGTTTGTCCCCAAATCCGGCAGCCATTATCAAAGCACTCAAACCAATATTACGGGTCGTTTCCATTGCTTTCAGCCCGCAGCTGGCAATAATCCTGTTTTCCCCCTGAAGCGGAACCATGTCCGCAATGGTTGCCAGCGCCGCCAAATCAAGATATCCTGCAAATTCATCCGGACAGCCGAGCTTAATACCCAGGGCCTGAACAAGCTTAAGCGCCACCCCTGCACCGGCCAGTTCCTTGAAAGGATAGCTGCAGCCCGGCTTGTGCGGATTTAGAACGGCAACGGCATCAGGCAGAAGTTCCCTGCACTCATGGTGATCGGTTACTATTACCTGCATTCCTGAATCCTGAAGGGCCTTTACCTCCTCCACAGACGATATCCCGCAATCAACCGTTATCATCAGGGAGGCCTTCAACTCCTTCACTTTTTCTACTGAAGAAAAGGTGAGACCATAGCCGTCCTCCATGCGGTCAGGGATGAAATATTGAGCAGCAGCCCCTCTGGACTTCAGAAAGTTGTATAGAATCGAGGTGGCAGCCACCCCGTCAACATCATAATCCCCATAGATCACTATTTTCTCCGAACCGGAAATAGCATGCAGAATACGTTCCACAGCCTCTGACATCCCATCCATCTGGAACGGATCAGCCATGCTGCCGATATCCGGATTCATAAATTTCTTCACCTGTCCGCTGTCCAGCATGCCACGGCTTACGAATACTTTCGCAAGCGCTCTGGTAACCCCGGCACTTTGGACCAGCTTCTCAACTTCGTTCTCATCGATTTCCCTGTTCACCCAGTTCTTTTGCTGCATCCGGTACCCCCCAGGCCAAAGGCCCCTTTGTTCTACTTATGCAGGAGAGGGTGCGAAGGTTCCTGTTCCCGGTCACCCAGCCTTCGTCCCATCCACGTTCCGGCCTATGAAAAAAGCTCGATTCACATCGAGCTTTCTCTCTTTTTTGCTTTATCCTATAAACTTTTTTATGATCAGGTTGATCATCTTGCCGTCAGTTCTGCCCTTCACCTGCGGCATCACCGCCTGCATAATCCTGCCTGTATCCTTCACAGTGGTGGCACCAGTGTCCTGAATCGCCTGCCTGACTATTACCTCAAGCTCTTCTTCAGTCAACTGCTGTGGCAAATACTGCAATAAAACATCTACTTCGGCTTTCAAATTGTCTATGAGATCCTGTCTTCCGCTCTTTTCAAAGTCCGGAAGAGCTTCTCTTCTCTTTTTAACTTCCTTTGCAATTATATCTATGATGCCATCATCATCAAGAGTTATCTTGTTATCTTTCTCGACTTGAAGAATTGCAGCCCTTGCCATCTGGACGGTATTTTTTTTAATCACGTCCTTGTCCTTCATGGCATTCTTCATATCTTCAAGCAATCGCTCCTTGAGGGACATTGAGTCAGCCTCCCCTGTGACTTATTGAGCCATAGCCGTTATGACTGCGGATTTATTTGAACTTTCTCTTTCTTGCCGCTTCAGACTTCTTTTTTCTTCTAACGCTTGGCTTCTCATAATGCTCTCTTTTTCTAACTTCAGCAAGAACGCCCGCTTTTGCGCACTGACGCTTGAACCTCTTAAGAGCACTATCGAGAGACTCATTCTCTTTCACTCTAACTTCAGACATGTATTTCCCTCCCCTCGATGGTAGCAATTGTGCCAGAAATAACCCATGTATGTCGCTGCAGATACTTGTGGGAATCAAGCTAAGTGTAGCACACAGTATATTATATATTATTCTTCAAAATAAAGTCAATAGAGGCAGTCTCTTTTTTACGGTGCATTCTTGTGCTACATTCTTGTACTTTTGTGCTAAAATGCGCATTTTTGGAAGGCTGACCATTTTTGATCCTTCTCACTAATAATCAATTTCGTCTTCTCATCAATCGGCCAATCAATCCCTATTTCCGGATCATTCCAGATGATCCCCCCTTCATCACCGGGGTGATAGAAGTCCGTACACTTGTAGCAGAATTCCGATTCGTCACTCAGGACAAGAAATCCATGTGCGAAGCCTTCCGGTATATAAATCTGCTTTTTGTTTTCTTCAGATAATTCCACACCATACCATTTACCCAAAGTTCCGGAATTGCTTCTCAGATCCACAGCTACATCAAAGACCGCACCCCGGACCACTCTTACCAGCTTACCCTGCGCATATTTCTTTTGAAAGTGAAGCCCTCTTAACACACCCTTTACAGACATGGACTGGTTGTCCTGAACAAACACCATATTGAGTCCGGCCTCCGCCATATCTCTCTGATTGTAAGTCTCAATGAAATATCCCCGTTCATCCCTGCAAACAGCCGGTGTGATGATCTTCAATCCTTCTATTTCAATACCATTCCAACTGCAGTCTTCTACTCTGATCTTTCCCATTCTACAGCACCTCGATCGAAAGTTTCTTCAATTTATGCTACAATATTCTTTAAATATCTGCTTAATGCATCCTGCCATGCAGGCATTTTTTCAAATCCGTTTTTTGCCAGCTTCTCCTTATTCATTCTGCTGTTTCCGGGCCTTTCAGCTCTGGCAGGATAAGCCGAACTGTCTACCGGTGTCACTTTCACGTTCATCCCCGCCTGCCTGAATATCTCACAGGCAAACTCATACCAGCTGCAAAGCCCCTCATTGGCAGCATGGTAGCGGCCATATTTTTCCGATTCCATCATGTCCACGAGCAGCCTTGCCAAATCATAGGTATACGTCGGCGATCCAATCTGATCATCGACGACAGTCAAACTATCCCTTGTCTTTCCAAGATTCAGCATGGTCCTGACAAAATTTTTCCCGTTCACCCCGAATACCCATGAAATCCGGACAATAAAGAATTTCTCCAGATATTTCTCAACCGCAAGCTCCCCCTCATATTTGGACGCTCCATAAACATTGAGCGGTTCACGCTTGTCGTCCGGCTCCCAGGGTCTTTCCCCCTGTCCGTTGAATACATAATCCGTACTGATATACATCATCTTGATATTTAGGGACTTGCATACTCTCGCGATATTCTCTGTTCCATATCCGTTCACTTTGAAGCAGATCTCCCGATTATCCTCAGCAGCATCCACCGCCGTATAGGCAGCACAGTGAATCACGCCCTCCGCCCCGGAGTTGGATATTACCGAATCTACAGAGTTTTCATCCGTAATATCCATTTCATCTATATCGACGCCTATTGCGGTATGTCCACGTTTTTCAAGTTCTTGCAGCACATCATAGCCCAATTGACCTTTTACGCCCGTTACCAGTATCCTCATGCCAGTCTCTCCCCATACATATTGATGAAATAATTCACATAAGAACCATTGATAATGTTCTCCCACCAATCCCTGTTCTCCAGATACCATTGAATCGTCTGCCGGATTCCTGTCTCAAAATCGTATTTCGGCTTCCATCCAAGCTCCGTTTCCAATTTCTTCGGATCTATCGCATACCGCAAATCATGCCCCGGTCTGTCAGTGACATAACGGATCAGGCTTTCCGGCTTGTCAAGAACTTTCAGAATGGTTTGAACTACCTCAAGATTGGTTCTCTCATTATGGCCGCCTACATTATATACCTCACCGATACGTCCCTTATGTACAATCAAATCAATTGCAGAGCAATGATCCATTACATGAAGCCAGTCACGCACATTTTCCCCCTTGCCATACACCGGGAGCTCTTCATCCGCAAGAGCGCGGCTGATCATCAGCGGAATCAGTTTCTCCGGGAAATGATACGGACCATAGTTGTTGCTGCATCTGCTGATGGTCACAGGCAAATGAAAGGTACGGTAATACGCCAGTACAAACAAATCCGCACCGGCTTTGGAACTGCTGTAAGGACTGGAAGTATGCAGCGGAGTTTCTTCTGTGAAGAACAAATCGGTTCTGTCCAGCGGCAGGTCACCATATACTTCATCCGTGGATACCTGGTGATACCGTGATACGCCATAAGCTTTCGAGGCCTCCAGCAATACCTGCGTACCCAATACATTTGTCCGGACGAAAATGCCTGGATCCGTAATGGAACGATCCACATGAGTTTCTGCTGCAAAGTTTACGACTGTGTCAAACTGTTCCCTCTTAAATAAATCCATTATAAAATCAGCATCGGCAATATCGCCTTTTATAAATTCATAATTCGGTTTATCTTCTACCGTCTTCAATGTCTCCAGGTTGCCGGCATACGTGAGCAGATCCAGATTGATAATCCTATACTCCGGATACTTATTCACCATATAATGAACAAAATTCCCGCCAATAAATCCAGCCCCGCCGGTTATCAATATCTTCATTCCTAATACCTGACCTTCCCTTCAGCCACCCTTTTCAAGTGCTCCCCATATGGAGACTTCCCGTACCGTTCAGCTGATTCCAGTAATTTTTGCCTGTCGATCCATCCATTGATAAATGCAATTTCCTCCGGCGCTGATATCTCTATCCCCTGCCTCTTCTGAATCATCTGAATAAATGAAGTGGCTTCCACCAGACTGTCCATTGTCCCGGTATCGAGCCACGCATAACCTCTGCCAAGAAGCTGGACATGAAGGCTGGCATCTTCCAGGTATACCCGGTTTAAATCCGTAATTTCCAATTCGCCCCTGGCACTTGGTTTCAACTGCTTTGCCAGCTTGACCACTCTTTTATCATAAAAATAAAGACCTGTTATGCAATAGTTACTCTTGGGTTCTTTAGGTTTCTCCTCTACGGATATCACTTTTCCATTCTCATCAAACTCCACTATTCCGAAGCGTTCAGGATCATTCACATAATATCCGAAGATGGTGGCTTGTCCGTTCGCTGTATCCTCTGCCGCCTTTTTCAGAATCCGGCTGAACCCGTTGCCGTAAAAAATATTATCGCCCAGAACCATGGCACAAGATTCCTCCCCAATGAATTCCTCTCCAAGGAGAAATGCCTGAGCCAATCCATCCGGAGACGGCTGGACCTTATAGGACAGATGAACGCCATACTGACTGCCGTCACCCAAAAGGCGCTCAAAGTTCGGCAGATCTGCCGGGGTGGAAATCAGGAGAATTTCCTGGATTCCTGCAAGCATGAGCGTCGACAAGGGATAATAGACCATTGGCTTGTCATATACAGGCAGCAGTTGCTTGGATGTAACCATTGTGAGAGGATATAACCGTGTGCCTGCGCCACCTGCAAGGATAATTCCTTTCATATCATACCTGTATGATGTTTTAACATCGATACATTCCTTTCGGATTTTTAATCACTTATTTTCAAAACATTTTAATAAATGGTAAATTTCTAATATGGATATATTATCATAATTCAGCTTTGCAGTAAACAAATATCCATGACATATCAAAGGTAAAATCGCCAATGGTATTTATTCGGCGATTTTATCATACTAAGATATTGAGGCTATGAAGCTTTACTCCTTTTCATAAAATATACCGGCATCCACCCAATCCTGCTTCAGGATGGACCACCAATCCACGGCAAGTCCCTGTAGTACATATTCATACGGCAGCCAGCCATACCCTGCCTCTCCCCACCCTTCGCCCCAGGAATTGCGGATGAGGAGTGCGCCCACCGTTCCGCGTCCAAATGCCGATGGGATTTTCTTCTTATCGTCATAGCCTACCGCAACGATGGCATGTCCGCCAAGTATCTTTTCCCGTGCATCCGGGAATGGGATACAACCGGTTTTTGCCACCTCTGAAGTCTGAATGGACTGATACACTGTGAAGCCAAACACCGAAGGGATACTGTTGGCCAGATACTGCTTTACACTCGCAAGCACCTGCTGCTGTGAAGCTCCGTTGGGGTCATGCCGGAAATAGTTGATACAGCGATAGTTTTGAGCAAAGGCATAACAGAACGTGTTGGGCTCCTCCTCATAGCGGGCGGGTTCATAAGGCCAGTATTCCTCCGGAGGAATGCCGAACAGCACCAGGGCCCCCAGGGCCGATTTCAGGAAAGCACCCGTATCACCGGTCGTCTTCATCAAATTGCGCGTGACCTTGTACAGAAAAAGTCTGGAAACATCCAGATACTTCCCGGTCGCTTTCCTTTCCGAATACTCCACAGCAGCAGCCACTGCATTAGCGGTGCAGGAGCCCAGCTGCTGCTGGTCTTCGATGGGAGAACACCATTTCCTGAGATCCACCTTGGCCGGCAGAGGTTTTTCCTCCTTGGAGACTATGGATTTAAGCATGGGCTGCATCATCTCATGTCTTACGGTATAGTCCCTCATATCCGGGTAGTCAGGTATCCATCCCAAACGTATTTTTCTGAAGTCAAACATTATTTTACCCCCATAATTCATCATAATTTACTTATCTGTCCTTGTAAACTTTTACATAACATGAACATTATACAATATTAATTTTAATATTTCTATACATTTTTGTATAATTTTGTGATATGTTCTTTTAAACAAAAAAACAGCTGTGCGAATTAAAGAAAATAATCACAACAGCTGATTGACTATATTTGTAACCTCTGGTCAAGCTTTCATCCCGTTTTTACTGGTTTCTATTTTCAATAACATCAATTTCACCACTGATCAGTCAGCGTCCGCATGCACTGCATCTGCCTGACTTTGAACAACCGAAAGGTGTTTATCAACCTCAGACGGCAGTGGAATTACCGATATACCAACGATCAGCAGCAGAACCAGCAGTAAAGTCAGTAAGGACTTAACATTTCTGCTCATTAGCATTCCTCCAATATTAATTTGAAATGCTGCTCTTAACGATAAAAGACAAAATAAAAACTTCCCCTTCGGTAGCTGGCTGTCATTAAGCAAATAAATTGCTTTTAGACCCTTTAGTTTTGCGTCCCTGCCTTTCGGCAAGTTTGCCTTTGTCGTTGAAAAGCATATTCAAACGGAATATTTATTAAGTCAATAATAACATTTTACTCCATAATAGTCAACAGTCTGCAGCTATTAAGTATTTTTCCCTATCCCTTTTACTATTTCATACTATTTCTAACTATTTCTAACTATTTCTTGATACTGTATGGTATTAGCTTTTAAACCGCGATTCGGCTTTTGTGTCATGAACTTTCCAGATCGCAGTGAAAATGGCAATCGTCAGCGTAATGCCCAAAGCAGCCCCAAACATATCAATCCCTACATCCGACAAACGTGACGTCCTTCCCGGAACGAATCTCTGCCTGAATTCATCCATCAGGGCAAGTACTGAACAGCCGGCAAATGCAATCAATGCCGATCGTTTATATTTGTCTAGTGTAAGGCTCATTAATGCAAAGACGAATACGCCAAGTACCATATACTCCGTAAAATGTGCGATCTTCCTGATGATCAGGTTAAGTGTCTTCCTCCAGAATATCGCCTCATGATTAATCACAAAGAAGTTTGCGGCAAAGTTTTCAATCCCTCTCGCAATATGTTTGCTCAATGCATTGGATACTGTGGTGTTCTGGGACGTAAAAGAACAGATAAAGATTACCACAGTAATCGCCAATATGAATAAAGTAATTATTAATATGATCCGCTGTCTGCTAAAGTCTTTAAATGAATTTATCATTTTACTCCATCTTTTGCACGTACGAATTGCATCTATTTCTTCCAACTCAATGTTACAAGACTGGTTACTTATAAATGCAATATTCATATGTTGCACCTTTAAATTGAACTATATTGCCCCAACTATTTCAGCCTTCTATTATCTATCAATTTGTATGAATTCTCTTCTTAATTGGGCATACACTGACACATTTATTGCAGCGAATACAAAGACTTGCATCAACAACAGGATAATCAAACCCTTCCTCGTCTGGTTCCAGTTTAATCGCATTTTTCGGGCATATGCAATAACACGCTGTACAACCACAACAGTGCTCACGAATTTTATAAAGCTCCGGTAGTGTCTCGCCCTTGTTTATCATTTTTGTACTACTTCTCTTATGATCTTTCATATCAAAACAATCGTTTTTCATGGATATATTAATGTACCGAGTCGATTTGTGAGGGGTATATTCTGTTGCATTGTTTGTACTCGGTTGACAAGTATCCGGTAAGTATCTGCCTTCTTTATACTGATAGACAAGCTTGCTTGTACCATGACCTGATATCCTAACTTTTATATTTTTGTTAGTCTTATTAATAAACATACTTCGTTTTCCTCCATAGCTAAATAACTTCAACTTATTTATCCATATGATTGTATTTTAACTCAAACTGCTATGTTAATTAAAATATCAGACATTTGATCTTTGGAAATGTGCATACCTGTTAAGTTACTATGCATAAATCGGTAATAAACGCCGATATTTTTAACTGTTTTCAAAAGGTCCACTAGAATAATGAGTTAATTTGAGATTATTGCGCTAATGTTTATGTTTTCTAATAAGCTGTGCCAGTTTTACTTTTTCTAATATCATTTCCGCTCCAAGTTTAACTGATTCTATTATTGACATTGAAAAATCAATTTTTGTACTATTAATTCCACCTTTGCGCCAGGATTTCCAAAACTCATTACGGCTTACAGGAATCTTAGGAGATCTATTAATTGCATCGCAATACTTCAACCATTTCTCTATTTCTGTAGACTCTATTTCGAAGTTTCTTTTTATTCTATCCAATATATCTTTTCCTGTAGAAGTATGGACTATTGTTAATGAAACACCTTTATCATCCAGCCATTTTTTCTGTATAGTCTCAACCGACCAAGCATCTGCGATTGAAAGATCGGAGCCTCGATCTACGCCCCTAAAGCAGCACTCATAGCACGACGGTCTTATAGATAAATTTTCGAGGAAATATCTCATATAGTCATCTACTTTGTGAGACTTTGAATAACTTTTACCATTTTCAAAATGTATATTTAAACAATAATTATGCCATCCAGAACATTTGTTCCTAAAATCGATTGAATCGGCCGAGCCACCATATTTTTCCTCCAAAGACTTAAGATATGTGTCCCATACTTCTGGAGAAGGAACCCCATGACATATGATATCCACGATAACAAGATTCTTTTTCTTTCTGGAGAAATCACTATTCGCACTTAAATAGCTAATAAGTCCCTCGACTTGGCAAGGAGCCCCAATAAACAATATAAACCTATCCTGCCATAGGTCTTCTTTTACAGATTTAAAAATTCCTGATAATTTACTTTGAACATATTTTGAGCGCATAAGAGACGCTAAATCTGTCATATTATCTACACGTATGTGCTCTACAGAATTTCCTTTTGAAAATGCGGCTCCATATACAATACCATTTTTAACAAATATGGCATATCTCGCTAGCTCAAAGAACAATCCACCTGATGAACTACATTTTCTAATTAGTGAATCTTTGTTATAACAAATAAACGTAATTGGTGAATCCATATTTTTTTCCGACCTTACTAGTTATTTTATATTTGTTGCTCTTTTTAAGAAATTCAATGAAGTTTCTATTTTATCTTCCAGAATTCTACTAACCTTTTGATAATCAATTTTTGACTCTAATACAGTAACAAGACCTCTGCTAGACGAGAGAATTCGATTCTGGATCATAAAATCAGTCATCAAATCAGTTAACCTTGAATTTTTAGATGTTTGACCGTTCTTGTCACGTTTGAAGACTATAAATTCCTTCTTGTAAATAATCGAAAAAACTATGCCGTGAAAAGAATCGGTAAAAACATATTCAGCATCTCTAATTAAGGACAAAAACTCGGCAGGTCCTACTTCATTAATTTTTCTACCCAAACCATAAATATCATATATATTAAATTTCTGCTCTACATAAGGTATAAATACTAATTCTATATTTTTCTCTTTACAGAATTTTTGAACACTTCTGCGATAACCAACGCTTTTTGAAAAGAAATAGCACAACGCATATTTACCATTAAAAACTCTTGGTGATGCAACATAATTCCATTGTAAATCTGATAATAAGAATGTAGGATCCACTGTTACGACTGTATCTCTAATATTATAATTTTCTAATATTTTCTGCGCTGTTTTTTCACGCACCCCAATATAGTCAAAACGTTTAATAGCAGGTATTAGAACACTAGCCTCTTTATTTGACAATCTATCCCTGCTTATACTTGCAGCATAGGATATTTTACGGCAATTACTCTGTACATACTCCTGAAGATATAGTTTTCTTACTGAATTTGGATTCCACACCTGATCAGAGCCACTAATTAATCCAATATATTGTTGGGGTAATGTATGTAAATTATTATCATAATAAAGTTCGGTAGATTTAATATTTTCTTCAGTAAATTGTAAAAATTTTTTTTCACGAATTGAAATTATATTCCGAATTAAAAACGTGAACTTCGATAAAATTCTCTTTTTAAATTTGTCAAATCCTACCAATAAATTATATTGCTTGATTTGCTCTTTAAAAGTATGGTAAATAGGATTTGGGTTCATACCGTTATCATAAGTAATCAAATCCGTTTGTACTCCCAATTCTAGTAGTGCTTTGTATAGGGCATACGCTTGCAATGTCCCTCCATAATTAAAGTTTCTATAAAATAAGGTTAATATTCCAATTTTATACATGTGAAGAATCCCTCCTTTTAGATTTGTGAAAATATACTTTTATAAACAAACAATATTTAGCTCTATCACAATACTATATTATCTAATGGTAATAATTTCAACCTTAAAATATCGACCAAGTGCAGATAAATTGGCATTTTTATATTTTACTAAGTTCGGAAATTTTATGAACTTTTGGAATCTTTAATATTGTAGTTATAGCTGTATATTGTTTTGTTACTATCAAAAATATACAAAATATTACACATATATATGCAAACTTCAAAAATATACTTAAAATAATATTGGATATATGCCATGGGTACATCAATGCAGAAAAAAACAAAATAAGAATATTAAAATAATTGAATTTAGATTCTGAAATAAAGGCACTTAATTTTAATCGGAATCCATATTTGACAGTTATAAATTGAGCAACAATATAGTGAAAAATATAAGCGATGGCGACCATTATGGCTACATTTTTAATGCTTCCAGATAATACTCCAACAATAATACTTATTATCGTTATTATTGTATTGATAACTGTACTTTTAAACAGCAAATTTGTCTTTCCCAAACTCTGTAAAACTGCTCCTGTGCAACCGTTAACCATTTGAGGAAAAATTACTATGCTTAGAAATCTAAAGCACGAAATTGTATTTTCCCATTTATCACCAAATACAATTAGTATAATCTCATTAGACGCTAAAAAGCCACATACAGTTATAAATCCAGCAATAATTCCAATAAAATTATGTATTTGCATATATTTTTTATATAGAACTCTAGAATCATTTTGATACTCTGATAGCATTGGATGTAATATTGGTGAAATAACACCACTTATATTTCCAACCAAATTAACTGATAATGTGTATGCTTTATTATAGAATCCCAAATTTGAAACTCCCATAATTTTCCCGATTAACAAATTATCAAGGTTACATGCAAAATAATCCAATATATTGTGGGCAAATTGGAATATTGAGTATTTCCATATTTTTCTAATGCTATTTAAACTAGGTTTAATTAGCATTTTAGGACGTGTACTTGCAAAATTCCAACCAAAGGTAAGAAAGGCTGTTAAAACAGATTGTAATGAAATCGCATAATATTTCCATCCTAAAAGTGCCATTCCTATTGTGAGGATGCTTACCACAATATAAATTATTACAGTTCTAAATGCTATAGTCATAAATTTTTTTTCTCGCAATAATAATGCATTTAATACCATATTAGCAATGTTAAAAAATACCGATATAGCTAATATTGACCCGAGTTTTATATAAACTGGATTGTTATAGAATATAGAAATAGGATAAGAAAATAATAAAAAGAAAATGCTTGTAATGATAGCAATATAAACTGTAACAGAATATATCTCATTAATTTCACTATTGTTTAGTGATTTATTTTGAATTATAGCTGTCCCAAATCCGACATTTGAAAGCACAGTAAAAAAAGTTGTAAAAACAGCTATAATAGCTACAATACCATAATCTGTTGGAGATAAAATACGTGCAAGAACTGCTGATATGAAAATCTGTAGAATGACATTTATATACTTTGAACACGCATTTATGAACGCAGCTTTACGAAATGTTATACTTTTGCTCACTAGATCCTCCCATGCTTTACGCAATATACCATTTGAAGATATGCTACCTAAATAAAAAACAATTATTATAACACAACTATTTTTACTAAATTAATAAAACGTCATCTCCAGTGTTTTTTAGTTCATTTCATTATTTTAACACAATTTGGAGTTATTCTAATATTGCTAAACAAATATACAATATACTCATAAATTGCAAAATAGAATGGAAATAGGAATATTCGTTCAACATTTGTAATAATTAACGTCGGCGTTGTACACAAAAGGTAGGCATACATCGTAACAACAAATCCCCATTCTTTGCGATATTCTTTCTTCATTGCAATCCCAATCGCTATGCGCCCCCATCTTAATAGTGGCCATAGATATATAGGTATAATAAATATACCAATTTGCGCCAGTAAACCCACACATCCTACATCTGAGTAATTATAAATTCTAAATGGTCCGTGTTCAATCGAGATATAAGCAGTATTCGCAATGATGCCTTGACCAAATAACGGATTCGATAAAAATGCACTCCAGTAATAATTTACTGCACCTAATCGCGCTATTGAACTTCCAGTATATTGCTCATTATCTCCAGTAAATGTATTGACAAAAGAATCAAGCACCCCAGAATATTTCAATGCTATGATCGCAATCAAAATTAACAATAGATTCCTAAATGTCTTTTTTGGTGATGTGCTATTCATAAAAACAATAACACCTATACAAATAAAAATAGTTAATGTAAACGCGCGAGTTTGCTGAACTAGCAGTAAACAAAAAAAGCCCAATATAGTTTGAATAAATGAAAACCATCTTTTTTCATTATTTCTTTTACAGAACCAGTTATCAAAGTTGTATAAAATCATCCAATCACCAAGACTACCTAATACAATCCTAATTGTATCGTTTCGAGTATACTCATCCAATGTCATAAAGAATACTCCCGAAATGCTGTATATGAAACTTTGAAATAAAATAATTACATAATAAACAAATACCATTCGGTTTAGCCAATAAAGCATTTTGCTATACCCGTGCTGCTCTATAAACATCTTAAGCAAAGGAAATGCGAGCACAACTAAAAGATATCCACTCCATTGTCTAAATGTGTTTGTTGTCGTCTGTAATGGGTAGCATATACGTGAGAATAGCGTCAGTGCAATAAATGAAATGACCATAATGATAAAATAAGAAATCAAGAACTTACTCCGTGTCATTATTTTATTATCTGACATCAAAACTAATAGTATTAAAAAAACAGAAATAACTGTAAGTACTGTCTTGTCATATTGACTCCAGAATATTTTTAAGCTAGAAGGGATTTTGACAACATATAATAGGCAGTAATCCATTATAGCTAACAGTACTATACATGTTGTAATCATTGTAAATCTCTTAGTCTCAGTTTTATTTGCCGTACCGTTTTCCATATTCAGGTGTCCTCTCTTCCAAACTTGTTCAATCTTCCCTGTATAATCCATAATATAGTAAAAAGTCTTCAATATGCAAGATTTAAAGCAATCAATTACAGATATCCACTTATTATAAGTTGTACATGTGATTTGCCAATAGGCATACCGTTATTGTCAAGAATGATATACATATAACGCATGTTCAGTATTCATTATATCATTCCATATTTTTTCCAAATGAAGTCTTTCCATGCCCTAAATACAATTCTAGCTGGTATCCTGCCCTGGATCATTTGTTTGCAATCTATATAGATTCGATTAATATACGCCCTATACCTGCTATTTATATCGCAAAACCTTTGAATATATATATAATAGTTCCGAATGTTATAATAATGGTATTCATTACTTCCTTTTTTGGTTGAGCGGCTTTCCTTATGGTATATAACCGCTTTCGGCTCATAAATAATACGCATTCCACTTTTTACAAGTCTATTACAGTAATCAGCATCTTCATAATACAGGAAATAGTCTTCACACATTTTCCCAACAGTTCTGATCATTGACATCGAAATCAACCACAGACATCCAGTTGCAAAAGGTATCTCCTTTTTTTTCGAATATTCTTCACAATCTTTTTTCCCGATTCCATCGATTTTCATTTCGAATCTTCGTTCATCGTAATAACTACCGCCAAACCATATTACATCCGGTTCGCCATAGTAATAAATTTTCCCTGTAACAATTCCAACATTGTCAGTAGATTCATAAGTCAATAACATCTGACTTAAAAAATCAGGCTCGACCACAGTATCATTATTAATCAACAATATGTATTGGGAATCATACTTCATTGCCGTTTCTATGCCTAGATTATTTGCTCCCGCAAAACCAAGATTTGAATCTGAAACGATAACCTCAGCATTTTGCAGAACATAAGTATCTTCAGATAGCGATGGCTTCTCTGCTGAAGCATTGTCAATTACGATAATTCTATAATTAGAATAAGAGATCGCCTTTATGCTGCGAATACACTCAACTGTATCGTCCCGGCCATTATAGTTAACAATTATTATACACACCATAGAACTCATATAGATCGGCATCTCCCGCTTCATCAAGTATTATAGATGGAAATTAATCTTTCAACCATATCTACAATAGAAAACCTCTTCCTTATATTCTCGGAAATTTCCAAAGGATTATAATCTCCCAGGAAGTTTATAACATGTTCGAGCTTCTTTGCGAGATCTTCTTCATTCCCAACTTCAAATAACTCTCCAAGTTCTGTTGAATTCACAACTTCATTCAATCCCTGAATATTGCTTGCAACACAGGGTATTCCCATTGAAAGCGCCTCGACTACGGCAATACCAAACCCTTCATATCGTGAAGGAATTACAAATATGTCCGTTTGATCCAATAATTCGGGGACATCATCCACGTTTCCCAAAAATTTTACATTTTCCGCCACATTCAGATCACTGCATAATTTGAGCATATCCTTTAGGGCTTTTTCATCTTCAGTTATTGGAGCTCCAGCAAGGAAGGTTTTGATGTCATATCCTTTATTTTTTAGAATAGCCACTGCCTTAATCAATATATCCTGGCCTTTCTTCTCCGGAAAAAACCGGGCAATATTCGTTACTAATATGGGTAGTTCATCTTTATGTCGCGTTTTTACATCAAATCTGTCAAAATTAACTCCATTATAATTTAATGCAATCTTTTCTTGTAAAACACCATTTCGTAAAATATCTTCCCTAACTGCATTAGATATTGCAATTATTTTATTACATATCAATCTTGCAATTAACTTATTTTTTTTAGAAAGCTCTGAAAAAATATGTGTATCATGAACTGTAAAAAATACTCTCAACGATGGATTTAAAATCTTTAAAATCAGAAAAAGGCTCATTAATGCACCTTGGTGTACATGCATAATCTGTATATGATTTTTTCTGATCACTTTATTTAGCTGTAATAAAAAGCCAATATGCCTAAAGTTATTTCTTTTCTTTAAAAAGAAAATATTCACTTTATTATCAAACTGACAGACTAAATTATCAGAATAGTTGCTTGATATAATACAAACAGAAGCATTTTGTTTCTGACGAATCATTTGATTTGAAACATCAATAACCAACCTTTCTACTCCACCCGAGTTAAAATTATATACTACATTTAGAATATTCATAACTCCCTCGCTACATTCAGATACCCATTTTTGATGAACAGAATATATTATTCCTATATACCCGACCAGCCTTAACCTTGTCAGGAAACCCTTGAATCAATCCATTAATTCTTCTTTTAACACATCCAAGTAACCATGTCCAAAAACCAGATCTGGCTCCATATAACATCCTTCTCCCCATTCATTCCATGAATTCAAAAAAATAATTTTATGTTGTTCTTGTTTATCTTTTACACACTCCAAAGCTTTTTTTACAGTAGTGCGAAATTTTTCAGGAGTACTGCCATAATATATTGATGCCTTTCGTCCTGAACGAGGAGACCGATCTCTTCTAGGAAGTAACTGAGGGTATATATTTTCCATTGTGTCTTCAACTGTATAAAAATACTTACTAATTTTATCATACTTAAATTTATCTAGAACCAACCCTTCAAGATGCTTTCTGCTAAAGCTCTTAATACCTTTTCTAACTAATCCATCCGCTTTTACTTCAGCATACTTTAAAGAAATTGAGTTTATCGCATCCGCACCAAGTGCAAAATACTCGTTAAACCAAGGCATAATTTCACTTTCAAGATGTCTATAATTATTTTTATTTATTGGAGGAATTGAAAATGCCAAAGCGATAAAATGAATGCCTTTTAATCCGTTCTCAATTGCCAACCGTTTCCATAATTCCATAAAATGCGTTGCGTCAGGAATATCCTTTAGCTTAAAAATACAAAATATAGGTTTATCATCAACCAAAATGTATCTTTTATCTTTAAAAGCAGGTAATACTTCATAAAAATATGCAGTGAAATCTTCATCACCAGGATACTCCTGTTTAAAAATCGTTACGTCAGAAGTAAAAGCTTTGCCTTTTTCCCAAGACTTATTATTCCAATCATGGTTAGCCCATCCTAAGCAAAACGGGAAATCCGGTCTTCCAGTATTTAACATATCGTTGAAGGGTCGCTCCAAAACTTTTACTCCATTTCCAAACCAATAATTCCAATAACAAAACCCTTCTATTCCACATTCACTAGCCATTTGGGCTTGAGCTTCCCTTACTTCAGGCAGCCGCAAATCGTAAAAGCCCAAATCAGCTGGAATCTGTGGCTGATAATGTCCATGGAACAGCGGTTTAGCCTTAGCTACATTTGTCCATTCAGTAAATCCTTTGCCCCAATATTTATCATTTTCAGGAATCGGGTGAAATTGCGGTAAATAATATGCGATAACTCTTGCTTTAGGTTCACTCATAGCCCTTTTCCCCTTTCAATACGGAATCATAAATCTCTCTCATCTGTTTATGAGAAACACTGACATCAAATTTCTTGGCAATCATGTAGCAATTTTCTTTCATATTTTCTCGCACTACCTGGTCAGAAAGTTTTTTTATTGCATCTGCAAATTTCTCTGCACTAAATGGGTTACACAAATAACCATCTACACCATTGCTTATATAATCCCGGATTCCCTGTACATCAGAACCAACTAAAGGAATTCCAGAAGACAGGCACTCTATTCCAGCTAATCCCAGTCCTTCCCTTATTGAAGGAATTGCACCAATGTCAGCACATTTAACTATCTCTGGAATATCCAATCTGTGTCCCAATAGATGTAGATTTATGCCAAGCTCATTTGCCAATCCTTTAAGATGCATTTCTGTTCCTGCGCTGCCAACACCTCTTCCACAAATAACATATGCGTAATGGTCCTTATTTTCAAGTAGTGATAATGCCTTTATAATAATTTCATGATTTTTTCGTATTGACAATTCTCCCACACTTAAAATCATTATATCATTATTTGAAACTCCTATTGATTCCCTATATTGTTTTCTGTCTGCAATAACGTTAAGAAACTTTGCAGTATTAACACCAACGCCATTAATATATTTTACATTTTTGCAGTGCATACTTTGTGCATTTTTAAAATCTTCGCGATTAATCGTAATAATAACATCCGTAAATCCAGAAACGAATTTTTCACAATAATAATATATCCACCACTCTTTTTTTGTTGAAAGATGTGTAAACGAAAATCCATGTGTCGTATAAATTACTGTCGTTCCGTGCTTTCTTAACCTTCGGGTTGCTATTCTTGTAAGCAGACCCACAATAGGCGTGTGACAATGTACCAAATCATACTGTTGTGACTTTATTATTCTTTTTATTTGTTTATAGGCAGCTAAATTTTTCTTTGTAAAAAGAGATTTACTGTCAAAATTTAATGGGAAAAATTTAATGTTTCTATTTTCTAATTCTTTAAGTTCTTCTAAAGTTTTAATATCATTGATTGTGGAAGAATTTGCTGCAAAGTGCACCTCATAACCCTTGTCTTTCAACAAATCAAAGTCATTCCATATAAAATTCACAAACCCCACCAAATTCGTTACAATTAACGCTTTCTTTGCCATACTGACCCCCAGAAATAATCATTCTACATGCTTCTTCATCTGTTCTGCAATATTAGCATCCACAATAGCTTCGCCGGTCGTTCCGTTCAATGCTTCCTTGGAGGCATCGGACAGGCCGTCGTTTATCAGGCAGTTCAAATCGCATGTCGAGCATGCATCGAGCTCCTCTTTCGTAACTTTCCCATCCCTGTAATCACGAACAATCTTGTTTTCGTAAATAGAATATTTTTTATCCTTCCAGAAACGCAGGAACTTATGGCTTACTACCCACCACCCCGGTTTCCAGATGTATTTTTGCATGGCGGGAGAAACTGATCCAATCATCCAGCAGCCACGGTCACAGTGACGAACTTTTGCACGAACCTCGCCTGCCTGACTGCTGTTCCACAAGACATCCCAGGACTGATCATTGAGGTTTCCCATAACTTCTTTATTCTTTGTTCCATTACAAGGCATTACATCACCGTAAGGATCGATAAAGAATGTATCAAATGCCATATCACAAGGCAACAAACGAGGCTGGCTATAAATGTAGTTGATGAGTCCATGATTAAAGTAAGCACGGAACCATTTCTTCGGGCTTTTTGATTTTAATAGCTCATTGACGAGGTTCTCAATTTCTTGCGCGACCAAGGGACGATCATGGATAATGTTCTTTGCTTCGACAAAGTAGAAGGAGTTATGCAAAGAAGCCGTTGCAAATTCCATACTCAATTCATTAGAAATTTTATACAATGGAACAAGGTCTTTCGCATTTGAATCCTGTACAGTCATACCAAAGCCAACATCCGGATGATTCATCCCGACCAGCTTTTGCAGAGTCTCATATCCACGGTTAAATCCGTCCTGGATTCCTCGAATCTTATTGTTGGTATCTTCAAGGCCTTCTATCGAGATGCGAATTCCAACATTCGGGAATTCATTGCAAAGCTCAATAATCCGATCTGTAAAGAAACCATTTGTAGATATCACAATACGGTCGGATTTCTTGTAAAGTTCACGCACAATCTCTTTCAGATCCGTACGTATGAAAGGCTCACCACCTGTAATATTGGTGAAATACATTCGCGGAAGCTTTTTTATTACTTCGATTGTCAATTCCTCTTCCGGCCTGGAGGGTTTCTTATAGCGGTTGCACATATTGCAGCGTGCATTGCAGCGGTATGTAACAATGACAGTTCCGTTCAGCTTTTTCACCTTCATCTGCTCCTCTGATACAAGTACTTGATTAATTTTGATATACTTTTATAAGCTTCTGGTAGTACTGTTCTATAGTATCAAACTTAATGTTCTTACAGTTTTCTCCGTACAGTGTGGTCAATGCCTCATCAGCCCACAGCTTCTCAATCTTTGCTTTCAGTTCTCCTGCATTACCACTCTCAAATAGCTCACCCGTTCTACCTACCTCGATCAGTTCCGGAATCCCTCCAATATCTGCGCAAATTACAGGTGTACCAAACATCTGTGATTCCATAACGGAAAATGGACAGTTTTCATACCATTCCGAGGGATATATGCTAAACCTGGCCTTCCGGATCAGCATTTCAAGGGCTTCACCTTTTTGGAATCCGACATTTTTAATATTAGATACTTTGTCAAGTTCCTGTTCAAGTGGTCCACTGCCTGCGAATACAAATTGAATATCTGTCAGTTGTCTGCAAACTTCTATTAAAGTTTTTATTCCTTTTTCCTCAGAGAACCTTCCAAAGTAAAGGACATAATTTCCCTTTGAGATATCTGCCCATTGGGTTTCATCAATAAAGTTGTGAAGCATTATTGTCCTGCCGTCCAGATAAGGATTCAATTTCATTTTCGATTCCATAAACCTGCTTGGACAAATGATCTTATCTATATATCGGTATGTTTTAAGCGTTCTGTAAAATATTCCTTCCATAGCGCCAATAAGACTTTTTACAGTAGAACCATGTATGCATTTGCCTTGAATGCAATGGAAATAGTTGCCTCCGGTACATTTTTCACAATTTCTTTTTGTACCGGGTTGATTCAACATGTGATTGGGACATACCATTTGATAGTCATGTGCTGTAAAAATGATTCTACAGTTCTTATCTTTTTTAATTTCATAGATGATAGATGGTGTCAATTGAAAATTTATGTTGTTGAGATGTACTACATCTGGTTTAAAGTCCTCCAATACTGCACGAAGTTTTACTCTGGCTTCTTTGGAATAAATAATTTTTATAGGATATAAAAGCTTTTGCAGTCTGCTTGTGTGAAAGTCCATATTGCTTGTATAACTTTCCGCATGATTTCCTGCAATACGCCCCTCATGTTCCATCCCAAAGTACTGCACCTCATGCCCTTGCAGTCCAAGGTACTCCCCCAATTTAAAAATATATGTCTCCGACCCGCCATTTGGATAAAGAAACTTATTTATCATTAATATCTTCATTGTTTTCCTTTGAAAATCCTTACTTTAGAATTTTAATGCATTATTGTTTAATACTTTATTGGCAACAGCAGATGATTTTCTCCCACGTTCATAGAGTAATAACGTTTGATCAACCACATCCTCCCAATCATATTTTTCGCATATAAATGATGATGCATTTACTTTATACTTTTCAACAAGTTCCGGTTGCTGTATCAGCAGTTCCAACTTTTCTTTCAAACTGTCAGCTGAACTCTTCTCAAAGCAGATTGCATTATTTTCTGCAACTTCCATGTTCTCACTGATATCACTGATCAGGCAGCAATTGCCAAAACTCATTGCTTCCAGCAAGCTTAAAGGCATCCCTTCAATATCACTTGGTAAAACATATAAGTAAGCATTACTGAAAAGTTCATCCAGTTCTTTCCCCTGTACAAATCCGGTAAAAATGATTTTGTTATCTCCTATCGCTTGATTTCTGATCTCCGCGGCATATTCATCCGTATGACTGCTGCTGCCGGCAATAACAAGCTTTTTTTCCGTATTCAATTTTTTATAAGCCTCTATTAAATAATGAAGTCCCTTTTCCGGAACAATCCTTGCCAGGAACAGGATATACTCATTCTTTTTCAAATTATACCTGTTGTATAAATGGTTTGCTTCTCTAATCTCCGGCTTACTTACACCATTAGGTACGTACGTTGTTTCCCTGCCATATGTTTCGAGAAAATATCGCTGGACATTCATAGACAGTACAATTACTTCATCGGCATGTCTTGCAGCCATTTTTTCTCCAAATTTCAGAAATCTTGTGGCAAAGCCACCCCACTTTGCTCTTTGCCAATCAAGGCCATGGATTGTTGCTATTGTTCTGATTCTGAACAATCTGGGAAGCCATATCATTGAACATGGCCCTTCTGCATGAAAATGGATGACATCATATCGACCAAATATTGCTCTTAATGTAGCTAATATAGCATAGACTATTGCATTAAGTCTCTTATTCTGTAAAGTTGGTATGGTAATAATCCTGATGCCCTTATATTCTTTTATAGTTTCGCTGTCATTTTCCCTGCCGGAAATATGGTGGCCTTTGCGATTATACGCATGGACGGTATGGCCTCTTTGTACCAATCGTTCTGAAATTTCTTCAACAACGATTTCAATTCCGCCTTCTCTTGATGGTATTCGCTTATGGCCTATCATTGCTATTTTCAAATCCTGATCCTCATTATCAAAATATTGAACGGTTTACCGGAAAAACATGAATATTGCTACTATATTATACAATAATAACTCCCGTATATCTATACATATTTGTCACTATTTTGATGCTAATTGTCGTTTTAATTTGTCATACTACATAGGAAGTTAATGTTCTTATACCTTTTTTCGTATTATCGCAGAAAGATATATTCTATAGAGGAACATTTGATTAAAAAATAAAGGCTACCTAAATAATTCAGGTAACCTTTAATAATCTTTAATATACAAAAAAGATTTTTAATTACTTCGAAGCCGGTTTCACTTTTTTCATTGAAATCGCTAATGCACTAACAATCAATAAGCCGCCAACTATGTAAAAAGCTTCTGACGGAATTCCACCAGTCTTTGGTAAAGCTTTCGGCACTTTTTCTTCTGTAATGTCCTGTGTTTTTGCAGCACTTTGCTTGTCTTTTGCAGCAGCAGCAGCAAGATCTTCGTTTGGTACTTCCTTAAGTTCGGCAGCCTGAACAGGATTATCATTTGGTGCTGCAAAACATACACTGCTGAAACTTACAAAAAGCACTGAAATAAGCAAGAATAAAAATATTTTTTTCATAATAACCTCCTATACGTTATCACAATTATATTATATCTGTAATAATTATGCAACTATTTTTTAAATTAATTTAATTTTTTATAATTTCAGTTGCTTCACTAATACTGGCAACCAGCTCCCCATTGGGTATATACTTGGCTTTCACCGTCTTTGTCGCTGCATCGGATATGGTTGCATTGGAGTTTAAAAGGTATGGATTTTCTTTAATGGCAATGCATTCCTTTAATAATTCTTTAGCTGATTTTGCGTCGTTTTTCTCTATATAGTATTTAGCAGCATCAAGATATGTATCTGCAAGTATTTGATAATTAGTACTGTTATACCGTTGGTATACCACAAGTTTTTGAGAATACTCCAAAGCTTTGAGCGGCAAATTGGCTTCGCGATATAGCCTGATTAATGTTTTCAACTGGGGTGGATAATACTTGTTTCCGTTTATACTTTTTTCCCCTGTAGAAATTGCTTTTTTTAGCCAAACATCTCGTTCCGCGTTATTTTCACTTTTTACGGCAAAATAGTCATATATTTTTGAAAGTTCAAATAAATAGTCCGCATTATTAGGATCAAACCTGTTTGCTTCTTCATAATAAAGCATTGCCGATTGAAGATTATTCGCCTTGTCATATTTTTGACCTTCGTTTGCGTTATATGCGCCAGTGAAGAATAAAGCATACATTGAGAACAGAATTGCACAAATGGTGACCGGAATAATTACATACATATTTTGACGAACTGTAATACTGATTTCCTTTGCAGACTTCGGTTCATTACTATCGGCAGTTTCATTCACATCTGCCTCCGGTCTGACCGATAGTGCAGCAAACATTGCCCAGAATAGGAATGCAACCGATACAAACGTCAGGTCAAAGTCATAGGCGGAGTGCAGTGCAAGGCCTATGAAACCGCAAAGCATACCGGCGGTATATATCTTTAATTTTTTATCTTTCGCATGAATATAAGATATTACAGCATTAATTAAGGTATAAATCACAAAACCGCAATATGAAACGAATCCCAGAATACCCGATTCCATAAACACCTGTAAATAGTTGTTGTGAACAGGGTTCGCAGTGTAGAATGAATTCTGCATACTTTGATATGTAGCCAGCCAGCTGCCTCCGCCCAAACCGAATAACCAGTTTTTCATGATGAGTTTGATCGCAACGTTATCAAATTCCAATCTGTAAAGAATATTAGGATCATTAATTGTCATATTTTCAAATCTGCTGCTTAATATCGGTGGAAGCAATGAAATAAACCTGTCTTTGAATAAGAGAATAATAACAATCACGACAGCAAACGACGAGAAAAAAATAATTCCGAATCTTTTTGGAAACACCAGGGGCTCATTTTTTAAAATCGATTTACTGATAAATCTATCAATTAGATAGAACAACAAAAATAAAATACTTGCTGCAATAAAAGATATCGCGAGCCATTTTGTAGAACCCATGAAATCCTGATTGGATACGCCTCTGTTGAATCCATTAATCGAAACAGATAGCGGTATTAACATACAAACCAGGTTGAGGATTCCTCTTATTTTGTATCCGTCCGGCTGGAGTATGAGAAGAAGGAGCAAAATTGCCATACCAGCCAGATAACCTCCTCGGGATCCTGTCAGGAGTGCGGCAATGATAAAGATATTACCTGCCCCTATGGAAAGAGCCTTAAATATCGGATTTTTCGCATTCATTGCAAATGTCAGGGAAAACAATGTACATAAAGAGAAATATATTGATGCTGTGTTGGGATAGCAGAAGGCTGATCCAAGTCTATTCTCATATAGTGTCGTTTTCAAAAAGCTGAAGCAACCGGTAAGCGCTTCCAGACCTGCAATGGCACAGACAAATCCTGCTAAAACAACTGACAGCATAATCTCTTTGATAAAATACTGTTTCCTATCATAAAAGTAATCAAATAAAACATGAAAGATGATAACATATATTGTATACATTAAAACTGATCCCAGGTTTTCTCTGGGGTTTACAGCATTGATAAAGCCCAATATGTTTGCAGAAATCAATATCATTCCCAAAACCAGATACAGCTTATTCAATCTCATCGATTCTTTATTTCTGATTTTGATAAAATAATAGAGAAAGGATAGCAAGGATAAAGCAGCCAGAAATGCATAAGCTTCATAGTTGAAAAAAAGTCCTCTGAAAAACACGGAAACAGCCACTAGTACCAACATTGAATGAACAATGATTTTTTTCATCCTTTTGCTCCTTTGTTATAAATTAGTAAGATTTACAAGCCTAGTATATATTTCTTTATTGGGGTTTTCAACAAAAATTTACCTGTTTCTTTGCATGTTATGTGACGGAAAAAATGTCATATGAAACAGTTGTCTCATAAATTTGCCAAGCTTTATGTAAATTTTAGTTGATATTTTCTGGGATTTAGAATATAATCATATTACTAGTAATTTTTTATTCATTCAGGAGTGTACCAATGAAAACAAAAGATAATCTCATACTCAGGGAGATTGCAGGTTCCTGGATCATTGTTCCTGTAGGTGAAATGGTTGTTGAGTTTAACGGATTGATGAATTTGAGTGAAAGCGGCGCGTTTCTATGGAAGAAATTAATTGATGGTGCAGAAATGAATGAACTTGTTGCAGCTCTGCTATCAGAATATGATATTGGCGAAGAAACCGCCAAAAATGATGTTCAGGAATTTATCAGCCAGCTGCAAACGAAAGGACTCCTGTTGGAATGAAAACGTCCTTTGATAATTTGATACAGAATCTTTTACAAAAAGCCATGACTGACAAGATTCCCATGAACGGCTCTTTTGAGCTTACATCCAGGTGCAACCTGAATTGCAGGATGTGCTACATACATAATAGGAATAATGCCTGTACTGCTGCTTCCACAGAATTATCAGCAGATCAATGGATTAAACTGGCGTCTGAAGCTCGTGACGCCGGCATGCTAAGTTTGGTGCTAACCGGTGGAGAAATATTTTTAAGACAGGATTTTAAAACAATTTACGAGAAAATCGCAAAAATGGGCTTTCAGGTAATACTTTATACAAATGGTACCCTTATAGATGAAAATACAGCAAAATGGCTCGGGAAAATCCCTCCAGCCACTATAGAAATAACACTTTATGGCGCATCTCCAGAGACCTATGACAAGGTCTGCGGAAATGCACAAGCTTTCTTAGATGTTATAAACGCTATTGATTACCTTCTGGCCGAAGGTGTAAACGTGAAGTTAAAAACCACAGTTACTAGAAATAATAAAGAAGATTACCCTGCTTTGATGGAATTCGCAAATAAAAGACACTTACCCCTTGATATTGTTGATTATTTGATTCCTGCAAGATCTGCAGCAAACACAGCCTCAAGCAACAGATTATCTCCGGCCGAATTGCTGGATTACAGGCTATCGATTCAGGGAAATGGCAGTACGAAGTCGGAAATGGCTCAAATCGATTTGGATTTAATAAATGATTTAAATGTTAATGTTCAAAAGGAAATTTTCGCTTTCAGTTGTAATGCCGGAAGTTGTAATTTTTGGATAACCTGGGATGGAAGAATGACACCCTGCGGTTTTCTGGAAGAGCTTGCTGCATTACCTTTGAAGGTCGGTTTAGATAGTGCATGGTCGGACATATGTGACCTGTGCAAAGAAGTCCCGGTATGTGAGGAATGCAAAACCTGCAATGCCAGACCATTTTGCGAAGTATGTCCGGCAAAGTTGAAAGCTGAAACCGGATTTTATGACCAACCTGCGGATTACCTGTGCAAGTTCGCCAAATTAGCACAACAGAAGTTTTTAAAACAAAGTATTTAATTATATTCTGATATATTAAATAGCATAAAATAATACATGGATAATGGAGGTTTATTGAATGAAAGTTTATATGAAACCAGCAATTGAGTTTATTGAACTGAAACCAGAAGAAAGGCTTGCTTGTAATTCAACTCACAATTCAGGCGGTGGCTGCGGCTCCAACCAAAACTCCTCGTTTTTTAATAATTATAATTGGTTGCAGCAATTGATCGCTCAAGTTGTCAAGTTAAGCAATCAAAATAATCACAGAGGTCGCCGCTAACAGTTATCAGGGGGTACATAAGATAATGCTGCAATACGAAATAGCAGGGATCAAACTCTGTATTGATCACGATTCTCGCAGCAGTTTTTACAAGTTGAAAAAATTCAAATCAAAATTTAGTGAAAAACCGGATATTTACATCAAATTTGAAGTATCCGGGTTTTTTGCTGTTCAAAATTTGATTATCCCTGAGTCCGATGATATTGCATGGATACCTGAAACAAAAGAGAATGAAGTCTCCATTAGTTTGTATCAGAAATCATCCGGTCGGATTGATTATAAAATAACATCAGATAAGCGATGGACGAACTTGTTATTGCAGTATGATACGAGAATAAAGGATATCGACGAATCCTTTTCTGCTTTACTGGGTAACTTTATAATGAGCAATAAGGTGCTCTTCCATTCCGGAGTCATATTACATGCTTCTTCGATTTCCTGCTGCGGAAAAGGAATTGCATTTACAGCGCCATCCGGCACTGGGAAGTCAACTCACACTGCGATGTGGGAAAAATATTACAATGCTGATATTTTAAATGATGATACTCCGATTTTACGGGTTGAAAATGAGCAAACCATCCTATATGGAACTCCCTGGGATGGTTCACAAAATAAATCAATCAACTCCAGTGCCCCGCTAAATGCATTGGTCATAATTGAGCAGGCAGAAAGCAACAGCATCAGGGAGCTTTCGAACAAGGAAGCTATCCCGTTATTATTGCCAAGAGTTTTTTTACCGTATCAAAATGCCGAATTAATGGATCTGGCATTGCAGAATATTGAAAAAATCATTCAGATTACACCGAAGTTCCTTCTCAAATGCAAACCTGATCGTGAAGCAGTGGACCTGGTACATCAATGCGTACTATAAAAACAATAAAATCGAATGACCTCTTCCCTGCCATTCAGGAGCTTTTACAAAATAATCAAAAAGTCCGCATAACTGTTACCGGAACCAGCATGATGCCTTTCCTCCGTGAAAACATTGATAGTGTGGAACTTTCCGTTGCAAATTTTAGTGATCTCAGGTTTGGTCAAATTCCATTGATCCGAAAAAGCAGCGGCATATATGTTCTTCACAGGATTGTCTTTAGAAGGCGACAAAGTTTTTATATAGCGGGAGATGCTCAATGCTGGATAGATGGGCCTGTTTTGCCGGAGCATTTGATTGCTGTAGTAACTCAGGTCTGGCGTAAAGATAAACCGATATCACCGGATAATCTTGTTTGGAAATTTGCTGCTTTTATCTGGTGGTTCAGGTTACCTGCACGATACGTTTTTATATATCCCTTTCAAAAGATTTTTCGGTTACTTAAAAAGCGATGAAAAGGTGATTCTTATTTTTAGGAAGATTCTAAAATATTCAGTCTGGATTTGGAAACAGGTTAATTCCTTTACCCCCTCCATCATATTGTATACTGTGGCAAGTATTATTGCGTCGTTAGTTACAATTGTTATCGCACTGGCTTCTAAAAAGCTTTTCGATTCAGCTCAATTTGGTAATACGACTGCCCTGCTGCAAACGGGACTCCTCATGATTGGAATTGTAGTATTTGATACTATACTCATTTCTTTTTTGTCAATCTATGAATCCAAGATTTCCACTTCCTTATCAAATAAATTCCGGCAGCAATTATTTGATAAACTCATGAAAACTCAGTGGCTGGATTTTACCAGGTATCATAGTGGGGATCTAATTACAAGAATGACCAGCGATGTCGAAACAGTCACCTCGGGGGTCGTATCAGTTATTCCCCGAATGATTTCGCTTACTTTCGGTCTGATTGCTTCCCTGATCGTCCTGATCATTTTCGATCCGCTTCTGGCACTTTTCGCTTTTTTCCTCGGACCGCTTTCCATAGTATTTACTCGTCTTTTCAGTAATAAACTGAAGGATTTTCATTTGAGGATTCAGGAAACAGAAAGCAAATATAGGGGGTTTATACAGGAACGCATTAAAAACATGCATATCGTTAAAACCTTCAGGCTCGAAAACGAAAGTGGATCTATTCTTTCAGTCCTTCAAAACAAAAGACTGGATTGGATCCTTAAGAGAAGCTGGATTAATGCGATCTCAGCATCAGTCTTATCCTTCGGCTACTGGATCGGATTTCTTCTGGCATTATTGTGGGGCTCCGTGAAGCTCTCGCAAGGGACGGCAACCTTTGGTACCATAACGCTTTTCCTCCAATTGGTGGGACAAGTTCAGGATCCTTTTGTCAGTCTTGCATATTCCATTCCACAGATTGTTATTATGTATGCATCTGCTGGAAGACTGATGGTACTGTTCGAACTGGAAAGTGAAAATTTTACGGAAGAAGACCTCCAATGGAACACCGCAGGTATCTGTTCTCAAAATCTTGGTTTTCGTTACGATAAGGATACCGAAATACTAAGTAATGCAAATTTCAATATCAATCCGGGGGAATTTGTCGCTGTGGTGGGACCATCCGGAGAAGGAAAAACGACATTCATCAGGCTGATGCTTTCTTTGTTGAAGCCTTCCAATGGTGATTTGTTTTTTTACAACCCGCAAACGCAGGAAAGAATACACGCGGATGTAATTACACGATCGCTGGCTTCTTACGTTCCACAAGGCAACACATTATTTTCCGGGACAATAGAAGAAAATATTCTTCTTGGAAATAAAGCAGCTGGCAGGGATGAATTGATTGATGCCCTCAAAGAAGCGTGCATCTGGGATTTCATCGATAGTCTCCCGGAAAAGCTCAATACAATGATTGGCGAGAACGGTTATGGGCTTTCAGAAGGTCAGGCACAGAGAATTTCTATCGCAAGAGCTTTACTTAGTAAAAAACCGGTTTTAATACTGGATGAGGCAACCTCCGCTTTGGATTCCGAAACGGAGCTTGATTTATTGAAATCCATATCCTCGATCAAGCCGTCGCCGACCTGCATTATCATTACTCACCGTAAAGTCGCCTTAAATTACTGCACAAGAATATTATCAATTGAGAACAAGGCTGTCAATGAAATTACCAATCCTGAAGAAATCTCTCCTCTGAATTTTGGTGCATAAGCTGTGCAGGTTGAATAAAGTTACATAAATATATATAATTGATATATCTATTAGGAAAATAATAATGAAGGGATGCAATTATTTGAATAAAAATCAGGAATTCCTGACGAAAGTACTTTCAGCTGCAATAAGAGGTAGTTCTTTTGACATATCCGGCTGGTCGGATATAGATTTTCCGGCTGTCATGGATGAAGCTGAATTGCACCAGGTACATACATTAATATATCCGATACTGAATGAATATCTCAATTCCACAGACCTTGAATCCTTGTCGGTATGGAAATTGAGAATCAATTCATCAGCAGCTTTACATATTCAATATAACCACAGTATCCTGCAACTTCTGAAAGAATTTGATGCTGCCGGCATATCTGCTGTTGCATTGAAAGGACTGGTGGTACGAAATTTGTATAACTGTCCTGAACTCCGGATTATGTATGATGCAGATATCCTTGTCAAATTAAGTGACATTAAAAGGTCAAAAGAAATCCTGGCCAGCTCGGGCTATAAATTATTTGAATCCAGTTCAAAGCATTATCATTACATATGCAAAAATAAGATTTCTGTAGAATTGCACAAGCAGCTATTAGATCACAGATTCTTTGTGAACGCCAATCAATTTGAAAAAGAGGTGTGGAACAACCTGCAGACCACCAATTTGGGATTGTGCTCAGTCAAAGTACTTGTCCCCCAGTATGAGTTGCTTTATTTATGCATGCATTCTGCCATCCATATGATGCTTGACGGTTTTGGTTTGAGGCAGCTCTGTGATATTGTTTTATTCATCGAATCAAACAATTCGGAAATCAATTGGGATCTGTTCGAGGAAATGATAAGCTATTATGGTATTGCAAAATATACAAAGGCATTATTCAGGCTTTGTGAGATACTGCTGGATTTCCATTCGCCAATCCGTTTGCTGCAGGATGAAGCGGATGAAAAGAATATGGAAGACTTAATACAGTACATATTTTCCGGCGGCGTTTTTGGCTGTAATGATATAGATCATCTTATTGTAAACAAAATGAGTCGTTACTCCAGCTTTAACGGTATGGAACCCACTCCGGGCAAATTGAAAAGTAGGTTGTCTTTTATCTTCCCTTCTGCAGATAAAATAGATACTACCTACCATTATGCAAAAAAACATCCGATGTTACTTCCCGTCGCCTGGATACACCGGATATTTGTCAGTTTATTCCGTAAGGATTATACATTGTCTGATAAATTAAGGTTTTTGCATTCAAATGTAACTGCTACGAATTCTCTGGACAGGGCAAAATTATTACATTGGATGAATTTGATCCATTAACCTGAATTGAAAGATTGATAGAGATTTTATAAAAATACGATCTTTTTTAGTCAAGATTATTATCGAACAACCTCTCCGCTTTCTCTCTTCCTATCCATTTTTGAACTTTTTTCAATGCGGATGTATACCAGGTCGAATAACCTTCCGGATGATGGGCGTCAGATGCTATATAGCTTACATATCCTTTAGTAATTATCTTTCTGGCAAATCTTTTTGCTTTTCTACCATTCACGCCTAACAGACTGGATGCATCCACCTGCAATAAACAGCCCGATTCAATGACCTCCATAAATAGCAAAGGTTCCCTGATCAGCTTCGTACAACGCTCGGGATGGGCTAAGATCGGTACATAACCTTTTAACTGTAATTCATAAAAAAGTTCAATGGTGTATTTAGGCACCCTTTCGAAAGGCAGCTCAAAAAGAATATATCTGGAACCGTTTAGTGTCAGTCCATCATAATCGGATGGCATTTGTATCTGATAATGATGAAGTTTGATTTCATAACCCAGCAGTAACGTAATACCATATTTTTCCGCCTCTTTTTTTAAAAGCACGAAGTGATTCACAATTTTACCGGTTTGATACAATTCCTCATTAAAATGCGGTGTTGCTACGATTGTTCCAACTCCGGCCTTTTTCGCCTGATGGAGCATCTCTTCAGATTCATCGAGAGAAACAGCTCCATCATCAACGTCCATTATGATGTGGCTATGAATATCAAACATATGCACCCTTCCTAAAACGTGATATCACTCTTTTTATTTTTCCTGGATGCGTTTTTTCTATAATGATCATTGTAGTAGTAATAATCATTGTTTTCTTTTTTTGGAATTTTATTAATTACAACACCGAGTATGTTTGCATTGGCTTTTTCCAGCTGTTCCTTCACCTTCATTTCTTTCTTGTAGTCCACAGTTTTGTATGCTATTAAGAGTATGGTACCATCCGCCCCTGCTGCAATAATAGCAGCATCTATCATACTACCAAGCGGGGGGGTGTCAATGATGATATAATCATATTTTTCTTTCATTGTTTCCAGTAACTCTTTAAACCTTGTTGTCCCGATAAGTTCCGCAGGGTTTGGCGGTTTGGGTCCGCACAGGATAAGATGCAGATTGTCTATATTCGTCTCAGTAATGATTTCATTACATTCAGCCATACCTGAAAGATAATTGGATAGGCCAGTATTGTACTTGGCTTTTATATCTTTATACTGTCTGGGTTTTCTCATGTCTGCGTCAATATGAAGCACTTTTTTGTTTGCAGTAGCCATTGATATGGCAAGATTATAGGCCGTTACCGATTTGCCCTCGTTAGGTACACAGCTTGTCAAACAAATGGTCTTGATCATTTTATCCGTATTGCAGAACTGTATATTGGTTCTTAGTGTTCTGATGGCTTCTTCAACAGGTTCGCTGATTTTAGTTGATACATTGACCTTTTCATTCATTTGTTTTTCCCCTTCTCCACAATATTGACAGGAATACTACCGATAACATTCAGTCCAAGGTGCCTTTCAACATCATCCGAAGTTTTAATCGTATTATCCATAAATTCTATAAGAAATACAATACCGACCGAAAGAAGCAACCCTACAAGTCCAGCTATAGCAATATTTTTCTTTTTTGTAGGAGCGATAGGATTCTTGGGTATCTCTGCTTTGTCAATTATATTAACGTTATCTATTTTATAGAGCAATTTAATTTCTTCAGTAAAAGCTGCTGCGACAACATCTGCTATTTTGGCTGCCTTTGCGGGATCGGTACCTTGAATGGAGATGTCAATGATTCTGGTACCATTGACAGCTTCTATTGATATCATACTTCTAAGAGTTTCTTCTGTTATACTGCTATCATTTAAGTCTTTTACAACAGCACTGGTAACCCGGGTGCTGTTGATTATTTCAGAATACTCGCTTACAAGAGTCTGACCGGCAACAATGTCTTCAAAATTTAAAGTATTGTTTCCATTGTTATTTGTTGTTCCGCCTGTACTCGCAGCAATGTTGCTAAGTCCCGCGATCAAAAGAGTGGTATTGGCCTGATAGACCGGTACGAAAACCTTGATGTTCACATATGCGGATATGATCACAGCAATTACGGGAATTATAATTATAATCCATAACCTTTTCAAAATGATTTTGAATAGTTCTTTTATGTCCAGTTCTTTCGTTTCCATTTTTCCTCCTATAAATAGATATTTTGTTAATTGGTTTACATAGCACCCCTCTTGGCTAAAACTGCAGGAATTGTCCTGAGTATGATCCTGATGTCCTCCAGGACCGACCATTGGTCGATATAGCAGGTATCCAGCTTTACAACCTCGTCAAAGTCCATGATGCTGCTTCTTCCGCTTACCTGCCACAGTCCTGTCAGACCGGGCTTGATGCTGATCCTTCTATAGTGTCCGTTAAGATACTTGCTTACTTCATCCGGAGTCGGAGGTCTAGTGCCAACCAGGCTCATGTCACCCTTCAATACATTCCAGAATTGCGGCAGTTCATCAATGCTGAGTTTCCGCAGCAGCTGTCCTACCTTTGTGACCCTCGGATCCACTTCAATCTTGAACATTAAGCCGCCTTTTACCTGGTTTTGTGAAAGCAGTTCCTGCTTTTTCTCTTCCGCATCCACACTCATGGAACGGAATTTGTACAGTTCAAATATCCTGCCCTTCAATCCGACCCTTTCCTGTTTAAAAAAAACAGGCCCGGGCGAATCTATTTTGATAGCTGGGATAATGAAGATTGAAACAATCCCGGTAATAATAAGTCCAACGACTGCGCCTGCAATATCCAGCATTCTCTTGGCAAGAAGCTGTACATTGTTCAGGTTGACGGTATGATAGGTGATCATGGGGATGGTGCCCAAGCTGTCTATATGCGTCTTTGCAACCTTCAGGTCGTACAATTCCAGCAGCAGCCTGGCCGTGATGCCCATTTCCTCGCACAGCAGTACGTATTTTTCAATCCATGAGATATATTCTTTCGGTACTGCAAAAACCACTTCATCCACTATATGTTCTTTCAATATGGCCGGCAGGTTCTCCAGGACTCCTATGCATTCATAATTCAGCTGCATGGTATCATCCAGTTTGAGATAGCCGACGATGTTCATGGAGATCTGCGTCTTTTTCAGATAATATTCGGATTTCTCTATCAATTCCTGTGTACCGATAAAAATAACCTTATTCTCGGAATTGATGCGGAGCTTTTTAAAAAAGTAAAGAAACAGATATCTTTCCGCCAATAAAAAGACAATTGTAAAAATGATCAAGGTGCTGTATAGACGTCTGCTGAAAAACGAATTCTTCGTCATATAAAAAAGAACAGCGACAGCCAGACCGGCTATAATTGTGGCAAATGCAACACTTCTGAAAATTCTGTCGTAATAATTAAAGGTGGTCTTGTTGTACATTCCCATAATACTCATTGAAAAAAACCAAAAAGGAATGTAAATAATCAGTACCCAGAAATAATCCTGTATTGGCTGCAGTGCTACAAATACCATCGTTGACATATATGCCAATATAAATGCTATTATAAGGGAAACCAAGTCCAATATAAATTGCCAAACATTAGCAAATGCAAGCTTGTTGAACTTATGCATTCGTCCGACCTCTTCTATCTCGTACATCATTAGTGACAACCTATATTATACAGCATTTCCAGCACAATTTCCACCGAAATATGAATATTTTATCGGATTTTAGCCTTTATTTGCAGGAATTAGGAGTAAATGTTGAAATACGTTAATATAGATCATTGTCCTTTTAATGTATATGACCGGATGGATCAGATTATAATATCTTTGTTCCCATCTTCAGACCGCCAATCAAATGATAATGTAAATGCAATACCGTCTGCCCCGCATCTGCTCCGCAGTTGTTGATGAGCCGGTAGCCCCTGTCTGCGATGCCAAGCTTTGCCGCGATCTTCCGGGCTGCAAGGTGGATATCGCCCAGCACTGCTGCATTTTCAGGGGTAAGCTCGTTCACGCTGGCAATATGTTCTTTGGGAATAATGATCACGTGCACGGGAGCGACCGGATTGATATCGTTGAAAGCCAGCACCTTATCATCCTCGTAGACTATCGTCGATGGGATCTTCCTGTCATTGATCATACAAAAAATACAGTTTTCCATGTCCTATCCTCCTGATATTTCAAAGTAAAATTTAAAGAGGGGACGTTTTTTGCTTTGAATTCTCTAAAAACTCAAAGCAAGATCCATCCCCTCATTGAATTTCTATTATTTCACTTGTTCTTTTATTGCATTCATTGCACATTTCAGTGCTTCATCGATCTTTGCCAGATCCTTGCCGCCGGCCTGGGCCATATCGGGGCGGCCGCCGCCTCCCCCGCCTGCAGCTTTGGCAGCTTCCCGGATGATATTTCCGCAGTGCGCGCCCCGTTCAACAGCTTCCTTCGAAGCCATTGCAACAAAGCTGACTTTCCCGCCGAATCCTGATGCAAGCACGATAACACCCTTACCGGTTTTGTTGCGTAAAGTCTCGCAGGTATTGCGCAAAGCATCCATGTCAAGCTGGTCAAAACGCGCCGTTACCGCCTGAATGCCATTGATATCAACAGCTTTGGAAAGTACTTCCTCAAAGGACCCGCTTACCAGCTTGTCTTTCAACTGTTCGATTTCCTTCAAGGCAGCTTTGAGGTCCGAGCTCAGCGTCTCCACCTTTTTCAGGCTGTCCTGGGGCGAAACCCTGAGCGCGCCGGCTACCGTGTTCAGTTGTTCTTCCTTATCAGCATAGTACTCCAGCGCGCCGCTGCCCGTCAGTGCTTCTATTCTCCTGACGCCGGCGGCTACGCCGCTCTCGCCGAGAACCTTCACCAGACCTGCCTGGGCCGTAGAGTCCAGGTGTGTGCCGCCGCAAAGCTCTATGCTGTAGCCGCCGGCTCTGACCACCCTGACAATATTCCCGTACTTTTCTCCAAACAAAGCCATCGCGCCAAGACTCTTTGCTTCATTTACCGGCATCTCTCGTACATCAACCGGTAGATTCTCAAGAATCTTTGCATTGACTTCCTTTTCGACCCTCTTTAGTTCTTCCCTGGTCATGGCGGAGAAATGATGGAAGTCGAACCTTAATCTTTCCGGGCCTACAAGGGAACCCGCCTGTGTAACATGATCCCCAAGGACATTGCGCAGGGCCTTTTGAAGCAGATGGGTCGTCGTGTGGTTTCGTTCTGTCGCCATTCTTCTTTCAATATCAATAGTGGCAAGTACCGTCGACCCCTTCTCGACGATCCCCTCCTCTACCACACCGAAATGAAGGTATAGGCCCTCTGCAGTCTTTCTGCAGTCGTTTATCTTCACAGAGCCGTTCTTTGTCCTGATCACGCCGGTGTCGGCCACCTGCCCGCCGCTTTCAGCATAGAACGGCGTTTTGTCAAGTATTACCGTGATTTCGTCTCCCATTTGCGCATTGTCAACCTGAGTGCCTTCAGATAGGATATATAATACTTTAGACTCGTTCTCAAATTTTTCATAACCGGTAAATACGGTTTTCAGACTCTTGTCCAAGCCGGCTGCGAGATCCTGGCTCCAGGCGGAAGTCTCCCTGCTCTTGAGCGCTTCGCGTGCTTTTTTCTTCTGCTCGCTCATCTCCGTCTTAAAGCCTTCTTCGTCAATGGAAAGCCCGACTTCCTCCGCTATTTCACGCGTCAGATCCAACGGGAAGCCATATGTATCATGCAGTTTGAATATCATACTGCCCGGCAGAACCGTGCCATTGGCGGTTTTTATCCCGGAGATGAAATCGTTGAGGATTGAAAGGCCCTGATCAATAGTTGCCGCAAAACGTTCTTCCTCTATTTTTATTACCTTGCAGATGTAGTCAGCCTTCTCCTGGAGTTCCGGGTAGGCGTCTTTGGATTCATTGATCACCACCTGGGCAACATCAAAAAGGAATGCCCCTTCAATGCCTATCAGCCTTCCATGGCGCGCAGCCCTCCTCAGCAGCCTCCTGAGTACGTAGCCCCTGCCTTCGTTGGACGGAAGGATGCCGTCGGAAACCATCATTACCGTGCTCCTGATATGATCCGTAATCACGCGGATGGAGATGTCGGTTTTTATAGCCTTTTCATCCGCATCACCGGGTTTTGCATAATGGACCCCGGCTTTGTTGCATACGTAATTCAATATGTTTCTGATCGTATCAACCTCGAACAGGTTGTTGACATCCTGCATGATACAGGCCAGACGTTCAAGCCCCATTCCCGTGTCGATATTTTTTTTCTGAAGCTTGGTATAATTGCCGGCTTCATCTCTGTTGAATTGTGTAAATACAAGGTTCCAGAACTCTATATACCTGTCACAGTCACAGCCGACCTTGCAGTCCGGCTGCCCGCAGCTCTTCTCCTCACCCCGGTCGAAGTAAATCTCCGAGCAAGGGCCGCAAGGGCCTGTACCATGCTCCCAGAAGTTATCCTTCTTCCCCATTCTGACAATGCGGTCCGCGGGCAGGCCAACCTCCTTCTGCCAGATATCGAACGCTTCATCATCCTCCAGATAAACCGTCACATAAAGCTTGTCGACGGGGATCTTCAGATCCTCCGTCACAAACTCCCATGCCCACGGAATCGCTTCATTTTTAAAGTAATCTCCAAAGGAGAAATTACCGAGCATCTCAAAGTACGTGCCATGCCTTGCCGTCTTTCCCACATTCTCAATATCAGGCGTCCTGATGCATTTCTGGCAAGTCGTGACCCTCTTGTGCGGCGGCTCTTCAGCCCCGGTGAAATAAGGTTTCAGCGGGGTCATGCCTGCATTGATCAGCAGGATGCTTGGGTCGTTGCGCGGCACCAGCGAAAAGCTGGGCAACCTTAAATGATCCTTGCCCTCGAAAAATTTCAGATAACGTTCTCTTATCTCATTAAGTCCAAGCTTGTCCATAATTTATCCTCTAATTATTATACGTAATAATATAATTTAACACATATTTTATCATAAATAAAGAGAAATCATGTGTCAAGAAATTTGAATGAAAATAAGTTTATTTCTGGTTCGCTGAACTAATGGAAATTAATTGAGTTGATAGAACCAGTATTTCATAAGCATCATACTTTATAAACATAAATTTAATAATCTTTGGCACTAGAATATGTGATATATCAAGCCACTTTCAACTCTTTAGGATATCATCTTAGCTGCCTGTATTAGATTATGTGTTAGAATGCCTAAACTGTCCACATTTGCGTTTACCGGTATCCACACAGCATACTGCAGTTTATGAAAAATTGATACTTAAAGCATCTGATACGTGTTTCGATACCTTGTCCCCATCCTCCTACTACAAACTCACATTATTCAATATATCCAAGTATCATTTATCTGTTGAAACTAGATAGAATATACTCTGATATGAATATTTCCAACAAATTTACCGTAGTCGAACTATATATTTCCAATATAATATGTATTGTAAAAGTTATACAATAGTGATAATATAATGCCTATGGAGGATATTATATGAATAATTGGAATATGTACATTAATCAGATGATTTGTATCAAATGTAATAACAATTTACAAAGCACTTTAACTTTAAATTCCAAATGTAAAACTTATGATAATTCAAATATTACAGGCGAACTTATTTGTAAAAATTGCGGAGCAAAATATCCACTTTATCAAGATATTCCTATTGTTTTCAAAGATGATGAAATTACTCAAACCTTGTTAGATAAAAATAAATGCAAAGAACTATCTCTATCTGCAAGTCAAAAAATGAAATTAGCATCACAAGTAGCAAGTGACCAACTTGATAAATTTAAAGGCACAAATGAATTTCAAGATGCGTTAAGTTGGGAATTACTATTTTGGGATAAATGGCAAACCAATGGTAAAGAAAATATTGAAAAAATATTACTTGAAGATGAAGAAGGTGGTGGTAGACTTCGTTTTTTTGATAATATCAAAAAAAATTGTAACCTAAAAAACAAAATACTTTTAAATATTGGTGCAGGTAAAGACAGATTGTTAGAAAAATTTATTAATGAAGGTTGTTTTGTAATTGAGCAAGACATTATTTTAGAATCCCTGTTACAATTAAAATTGAGAGGTGCAAATTTTTGCATATGTTGTGATGCAAGAGATATACCTCTAAAAAATAATTTTGTAAATATATCTACAAGTTTTGAAGTTTTACATCATGTTTATCCGATAAACAGACCAATAAGTGAATTAACAAGAATTACTAAGGAAAATATTTTTTTTATTGAACCAAATAAATTTGCTTTAACTCGTTTTGCGCTTTTATTTCCACCATTTGTAAAAAATAAATTCAAAAGGATATTTTCAAACGACTATGCACATAGTCCATATGAATATAGCATTAATCCTTTAAAGTTTAAAAAAGAAATAAAATTATGTCATGGTAATATAATTGATTTTTCCTACCCCAAATCTACTTGGATTGGAAAAAATTCCACAGGAATCAAACTATTATTAAGAAAATTGAATCTTTTTATATTAAAAATATTACCTATATGCTCAGCTCATTATTATGCAAATGTTAAACTAGACTAACTAGTGAATGAATAAAATTACTTGACTTGTTGTTAGCTGAATGTTAGCTGAATGTTAGCTGAATGTTAGCTGAACAATAATTAATTGTTGCTTGTATAGCTATACTATCATCTCTAGTCCCCTCCCAACTACTCTGAATTGTTTAGCATTTTGACAAACCTTATCTGCCAAATGACTAATTACTTATTACTTATATAAGCCTCCTGGCACTGTTTGATTTATTTTCAGGTTGGTTACATTAACCATATCCCATAGTTTATTAGATCCTGCACCTTTTGCAACTCCATCTTTTAGACCGTTGACTACATATGGATTTCTCCCCGTGAATTTTATAAAATTATTTTTGCAGACAGTAGAATCAACATAAGCATATGTATTATCTTTTAGGTTATAGTATGCTCCGAGTATAATGTTAGTCTTGTCCGCACTTAATTGTTTACTAAAAGCAGGGTTTCTGAAATAGTCCAATAGTTCGATCTCATTATTTGCTCCACTGACAAGAATAGTATGATAAATGTATTCCAAATGATCCTGGCGCGCTATATTGCCTTTTATAAGATTGGAGTCTCCCGATATATCCATGGTAAATGCGTTGATTTGTATAGTTGCATCAAGTGCTGCGGTTTGTGTATTATATGCTTTTATTCCCAGTCCCCCTTTTGCAAGCATATTGCTAAAAATATTATCAATAATGGTACAATTATCACCTTGACATAAGATACCCAGTTGCAGACTTAAGCTGATACTATCATCAATCTCTCCAAAAAAATTATTATCATGGACATTTACATCTGAACACAATTTTTTAATAACAAGTCCTCGATAAGCATTAATATCATTATCTACAACAGTAATTCTTTTTCCTTTTATGAGATAAATACCTGTAGCGCATTTGCGGATGACGTTATTTTCAATAAATATATTTTTATATACATCGGTGGTTTTAATATCATCCCGCCCAATTAATATTCCATTTCCACTCAATTTATTCTGGATCAGGTTGCCTCTGATATGTATATTATCAGCGACAGCACTTCCGGCATCCAGATATATGGATATTGGTTCAGAATAATCATGACTATCGAATACACAATTTTCAATATAAAAATTTTTACAAGTGTTCGATTGTGTCTCTATCCCGCAGTCAGTTTGCAAAAACTTACAATTGGTAATATACGCCGTATCCACATTATAAAAATGTAACGCTACGTGAATATTATTCTGGAAGATTACATTGTCTATTGTAATGTTATTTGCATTCCACAATTCCATAAGCCGGATTCCATTTTCTGTACCAATATCAGTGTCTCTTACCAGTACCGACGAGTTACCATCCAGAACTAAATTGGTTATTCGTACATTGCTTATACCCGCAGTATTCCCTTGAAATAAATAACCCAACTTCCCATTTACCCATTTTTGATTAGTTGTTTTTATTGTGGCACCGTTACTGTCAATTGTTAGATTACTTTTTAATAAAAGATTTCTTCCACGATAAACAACATCATTGGGAAACCAAAGAATTTTATTGTTTGCAGAGCAATAATCGATGCCCTTTTGTATTGTTACACTATCATCAGATGTACCTGTCGGTCCGAAAAGCTTTACGCTTATGTATGGACTATCCGTTTTATTTGCAGTATCCTGGATGCCCGGATCATTAATCTTGTCAAGTGCTAATGAAGTAGACGCAAATATAAGTATGAATAACAATACTGCTATAATAAACTTTCTCATAATTTCCTCCAATAAAACCTATGAAAACGTGATTGCCTAAAAAAGCTGATTTCAATATTTTCTACCCTCAATGGTCCATTATTCTCCATAAAGTATTAAAAACCCTTTAAACAATACAAGCTTCTCATAAAATTCTCAAGAACTGTTGAAAAAAATGTATATTCAACACTATTGTGATGCATCCCCTTATCCCCTTCACACAATTGCCTCCACTACTTTATTCACAATCACACGCAGGATTGCCATCACAGGTACGGCCAGCAGCATGCCGAGAACGCCGAAGAATTCGCCTCCGACAAGCACGGCAAAAATAGTTGCGACAGGGTGCAGTCCCAGCTTGCCTTCAATGACCTTGGGTGAAATGAAGCTGTTGTCGATCTGCTGTACAATCAAAAATACAACAACACCCCACAGCGCCTTGGACGGTGATATTGTAAGGGCGACCGCCAGTACGGGTATCACCCCTATATACGGACCGAAGTACGGGATGATGTTTGCCAGGCCGCCGATCATACCCAAAACCAGCGGGTATTTCATTCTAATCAGCATCAGGCCCATGGTCTCCAGCAAGCCGACGATAAGTGCCGTCAGCAGCTGTCCCTGAATAAAATTTGCCAGAATCCTGTTGATTTCCTTGCCTGTGCCGACCAAACCGTTTCTCCACCGGTGCGGAAGCAGGGAAAGGGTGAAGTCTCTGAATTTGTCGGCATCTTTCACGACATAATAGGTAATCACCATCGCTACGGTAAGGTCAAAAATGATTTTAACAGTATCGACAATAAATTTCAGCCAATTCTCCAGCAGTGAAATCAAAAAGTTTTGAGCTAAGGTAGTCCCGTTCTCTATTTGCTTGAAAATCAAGACCTTAACATCCTCCGACCACTTGCTTGACTTGATGTCCGACAGCATGCCATTGAACAGCTTTTCGTAGCTGCCCATGAAATCCGGGAGGGTCGCCATGAGCTCGCGGATGTTTCTGGTAATCTCGGGAATGAAAAAGATGCAGGCAGCCGCCAGCAGCAAAAGGAAAATCAGGTATATGATCAGGATGGATGCGCTCATCGGGATCTTCCTCGCCGCCAGTTTTTCAGCAATGGGCTTGACAATGTAGGCCAGCGGGACTGAAATAAAAAATGGAGACAATACCCTGCCGATTTTTCCCCTGTAAAAATAAATCAACGCCGCAATAGCTGATATCAGTACTATGCTACAGATATAAAAAAGCAGCTTCCTGAATTTCATAGTATATCCCCCTGTCGCTCCGCATTCTTTCCGGTACTTTCCAGTTTTTTTCATACGCTGCTTTACACGATCCGCTCCGCCATGCTTCATTGGAAATACCCT
>JAEWQC010000286.1 GCA_023399355.1 Bacillota bacterium
GTTCCGCAAGCTGGCTTTTTACAAAACTTATATAATAAGGGCCTTGTTCCGTCATCTCGTGAAAAATTTTTCTGAAGCAAAGTTCTATTTCTTTTAGTACTGATTCATGCAAACCTATTTTTTCCATAGTTATACGGTTTAAAAACGGATATTTGAAATGGATGCTTTTAGGTAATTTAATGATGGCATCCGTCAGTTCAGGACGGTAAACGATGGACAGTACGGTTGAATTTCCGTTGCTTTTATAATAGTGAATATCGCCGCTGGTGCATATCGCAATATCACCTTTTTCCAGAATCTGGTATTCTGAATTAATACCCATTGTAAGAGTACCGTCGTATACATAAACGGATTCGATTTCCGTATGCCAATGGGCAAGAAAGTTTAAATTAGTAAATAATACGGCGCTCGCCGGGAAATTTGTTGCATATTCCCTGTTTTCATGAAATATCATTTGAGGACGCTCCCATATATTACTTTATGTAGACTAATTATATATTACACAACAAAAAATGTCTATGTTGCAGTAAAAAATGGCATGCATTCCACTGCCCAATTAACTATTATTAATTAATAGCAATAAAATCAAATGAATGCCCGTGTAAACGATAATGCAAAATAGCGTATGAAAAACGGCGCAAACCACTGGCAAGACAAAATTGGACATTGAAAGGTGAAAGACGTACCGGGTTTCCGCATTTATTCCACGAGCCTCTTGACAATGTGCCTCTCACGGCATGATTTCAGACATCACGGCCTCACACATGCCGAACAAGGAGAAGGGGCTCTGGAGAATGGATGATGCTTGGCATTCAGCCTGGCATGCCGGATACTCATTACTTGGAGACTTTAACGGTATGTTTGTCAAAATGAAGACCAGCAAATGCTGAATTTGAGAAATCAAAAAATGATTATATGATGCTAAAACCGTTATAGTTGAGTTCACAATGACACTTTCCTTCCTGGATTTTTTGGTCTGAGAAGCTCAATTATACAGGAAAAGAAGGGGTCATTGTTTTTTTTCATTAAAACCCTTGAATCCCTTGGAAAATAGCTTATTCTATATATATATATATCAACAGTGTAAACGAGTTTCCACTAACGACTTTATTAAGGGAGGTGATCAAATGAATCTTCCGTTTTCCGGAATGCGTGTTATAAGGCTCAATCTTTATAAATGGCGTGGTAGTGCCTGTTGATGGAGGATTTTCTGCATGTTCGGGGGTTAGTATGATGCTGGATGAGGCATATGGAACGAAGAATGTATTTTTTTGGAAATTGCACTGCAATTAAAAGAAGTTATGATATTTTCAATACTGATTTAAGGAAGGCTTTGGTAAAATCTGTTGAAGGGTTTGAAAAAGATACTTCTTATACCCCCGGATTTAATTAGGATGTACTCAGCGGTTTCGAACAAGGTTTATAGCTGGAATTATATAACGGAACCTTGTTAATTAAACTATGTAAGGAGTGAGCATTAATGGGAAATGATATTAAGCGTGGTATTATCTTTTATAGCTATCAGTATGAATACTACGTTGGCAAAATGAAGCTGGAGGATTGTTTTAAGGCTGCATTTGAAGCAGGTGCGGAGGGGGTGGATATCAATCCGACCCAAATGGTGCCGGGTTATCCGAATCCATCAGAGAAATTTATTGACAATTGGTATTACCTTATGGACAAGTATAAAACAAAACCTGTTTCCATGAACACTATGTTGGATACCTATCCTTACAAGTATAGGAAAGCAACGGATGAAGAACTGTATCAGCAATTCATGTCGGCTATTAATCTTGCCAAGAAAATGGGATTTAGCCGGACCAGGTTGCAGCCTCCAAAAAGCATTTTAGAAAAATGCCTTAGGTATGCAGAGGAAAAGGATGTTATCATTGGTTATGAAATACACGCGCCAAAGACATTCAGAAGCAATGAAATACAGGAAGTTGCAGAAATGATCTGCAAATATAATACGAAGCATATCGGTTTCATACCTGACCTGAGTATTTATAGCAAGTGCCTGCCGCCTGTCATGCTAAATCAATATAGACGCAAAGGAGCACAGGAAAAAATAATTAAATATCTGGAAGAGTTATATCAGGAAAAGGGAATTATCGATGATTCTAAGACCGCTAGAGAAAAATATGCAGAAGAGATCAGAAAAATGGGTGCCAATGAAGCCGATTATGAATTGTTGGGATGGTCTGGAGCTTATGTTAACAGCAGCCCGGACGATCTAAAAGACTTAATTCCATATGCGATTAATATTCATGGTAAATTCTATGAAATGACCGAGGATTGCCAGGAGCCAAGTGTTGACTATGAGAATATAATACCGAAGTTAATTGAGCTTGGGTACAGTGGATATATTGTCAGTGAGTACGAAGGACAGCGTTGGGTCGAAGATATTGTCGAGGTGGATAGCGTTGAGCAGGTTCGCCGTCAGCATATTATGCTGAAACGGCTTTTGGGTCACTAGATTAACTTTTATTTTGTTGGGAGGTATGACTTTGTACGATAAGCAGATGATTTGTGAAGATGGTTTTAAGAATGTATACGATAATAAAGGTAAAGCAATAGGATTTCAATTGCAGGTTCGTATATGCTATTATCGTGGGATATCAATAACAATGGTTGATAGATTTGATGTCAGTGTAGATAATGTGTTATTCAACAAAGAAGATATAAGATTTGGAATAGATGATAAATATTTTACATTTGATGAATTGGATAATATTGAATACAATTCAGTCAGGTGGGAATTCGGGGAAAAGGCTACTTTGTTTGTAAACAAACATGGAGGCTTAGCACCAGGTTCCCATGAGGTTCATGTAAAACAGTTAATAATGGTGCACTATTTCCCGAATCAGCGATCAGAGGCTGAGTTTACAAAAACCATGAGGCTTGAGAATTAGTATTCTATTTTGCATTGTACCAAAATAAAAAATTTTAGTTAGGAGACCAACTATGGATAAAGTTCGTATTGGTGTTATAGGCGTGGGAAATATTGGCTCACATCATGTAAAATACATTGGAGGAGGTCGTGTTAAAGATGCAGTGCTTGCTGCAGTATGTGATATTGACCCGAGCCGTTTAGAATGGGTTAAGAATAATATTGGCCCTCATGTCAAACTGTTTAATCATTTTGATGAACTATTGGAATCAGGTTCTGTGGACGCCATTATCATAGCTGTTCCGCACTATTTGCATCCTCCGTATGCTATTAAAGCTTTTGAAAAAGGTATTCATGTAATGTCTGAAAAACCTACAGGTGTTTACACCAAACAGGTTAGGGAGATGAATGAGGCTGCCGGCAAAAGTTCTGTTGTATTTGCTGCAATGTTCAATCAGAGGACCACTCCTGTATATAAAAAAGTAAAAGATTTATTGGATTCCGGAGAACTGGGAGAAATGAGACGTGTAAATTATACAGTCACATCAACTTACAGGCCTCAGGCTTATCACAACTCCAGCAACTGGAGAGGAACATGGTCCGGTGAAGGCGGCGGTGCACTGATAAACCAATATGCGCACAAACTTGATCTTTGGCAGAAAATTTGCGGTATGCCGTCTCGCATAAGAGGTTTTTGCTATTACGGAAAAAGACGTGCAATAGAAGTAGAGGATGAGTTAACAGCTTATGCTGAATACCCGAATGGAGCAACCGGATTATTGATTTGTTCGACCACAGAGTGCCCGGGGACTGATCGATTGGAAATTGCCGGAGATAGAGGCAAGATAGTTGTTGATGGTCTGGATAAATTAACATTCTATAGAAGCCGTGAGTCTGAAAGTGAGTTTAATCTGAAAAACAAAATTCCGTTTGCTCAGCCGGAGGTTTGGACAAGCGATATACCTTTTGAAGAAAATTTTATTTACTTTGAGGGTCATATTAAGGTTACACAAAATTGGGTGAATTGTATTCTTCATAATGAAAAACTTCTCTCTCCAGGTGAAGAAGGAATCAATATGGTCGAAATCATGAATGCAATCTACCTTTCGTCCTGGTCAGATAACTGGGTGAACATACCGGTTGATGAAGATCTATATTATAGCGAGCTTCAGAAGCAAATAAACAATTCCAGGTTTGTCAAACCAGAAGTTGTGAAAATAATAAATGAGGATATGAATCGAACCTTTTAATCTCGAAGGAAGAAGTTCTTGGTAATAGTATTTTCAGCCTGATTATTTTTTAGAACTTGTGGTGATATGCCGGATGTAGCCAGAAGACTGGCAAATAGCTTTTAAGTGCCGCCTGAAACGGCTGAAAGGGGTTTTTTATGACTAAACCGATTAAAAAGATTGAAAGACAGTCTTTATTGCTGGGCCAAAATGGGACAAAATACGACAAGTTGGATGACTTTAAAGGCAGTTGGACCAAGGTAAATTCCTTTATTTTGGGTGATTACGGCAGGAATATTTACGACCACGGTAAACGTATAGGATATGCTCTCGATGTTCGTTTCCCCGGATACAGGGGACTGCCAGTAAACCTTATACGTTCTCTGGTATTCGAGGTTGATGGTGTGGTTATTCCTGATGAATGCAGGTACATCAGGTATGAAGAAAGAGAATATGCTTTCAATTGTATCGGAACTGATAAAATTGAGAATACATGGTACTGGAAATTTGGTGATTATCTCCGTGTATTTTTCAAAATAGATGGCGGAATACAACAGGGCATACATTTTGTGAAATTTGGTCTGGCTATGCATGACCATTATAATACGACTGCCTACTGTGAGAAAAACGTAACCATTGTCTAGGGAAAAACAAGATTATAATTCGGAGGTAATGCGACTATGAGAACAAATAATGATATAAAATTAGGGATAGCTCTTTATAGTTATCAGGAAGCTTTTGCGCGCCGCAATCTTGATCTGGAAGGTATTTTAACTGCAGCAGCAGGCGCTGGCGCCGAAGGGATTGAGGTTCAGGGTGAAACTGTGCTCAGATCGTTTCCATTCATAAGCGACGAGTTTCTTTACAAATGGTTTTATATGCTGGATAATTTAGAGCTTGCTCCCATTAGTTTTGCACACTATGCAGATCGTTCCTATTTTAAGGACCTTAGCTGTTATTTAAACGATGATGAGCTATTTGAAAACTCGGTCAATTATGTCAAAGCAGCAAACAAGCTTGGGTGCAAGATAATGCGGCTGTCGCATACCGGGCATAACGGTATGTTCATAATGAATAACGAGCCCACTCATGAGCCCGTCAATGCAAAAATTTTTGAAAGATTGATTCCAATTTGTGAGGAGTATGATGTAATGATGGCTCTTGAAGTACATGCTCCCGGTATCCTTGAAGACGGAGGTAATGATGATTTTCTGGAGATTATTGAGCGTACCGGCACAAAGCATGCTAAACTGATGCTGGACTTCAGCGGATGTTTTCGCGATGATTTTCCCGAAAGCATCAGGTTGCAGATAGAACGCGGCGCCAATCCTGATTGTATTGGACTTATCCGGGAGGTTCGCCAGACGGCGCATGCTTATAAAACTACCGATGATGATGTGATTGAAGTCGATTGGGCTGAATTGGATGCAAAACTGAAGGAAATGGGCGCCAAGCCTATTGATTTTGCATATGCGAAACGTGCCCAATGGAGGATGTCTCCTCCCAAGGTGATCAAAGCATACGCATCAAAACTAGGTTATATTCATGGAAAGGTAAATTGGGTTAACGAGGATTATACCTGCGATGAGATGGACTATCCTTTATATATCAATGCACTTAAGGAAGGCGGGTACAAGGGATATATAAGCACTGAGTTTGAAGGTCAGCGTATGATTCCGGGCACTGTCAATGAAATTGAACAGGTTCGGCGACATCATGTCCTCCTAAGAAACAGTTTAAATTATAACTATAATTTACTATAAATAAATCATAAATTTATAGCTATGGTTGAATCGTAAAACGAGGAATTGCACAATCTTCCAGGCTGGCATATGTTCTATGAAAGGGGGGGATGTGCCGCAAGGCGGTCCATGATCTCAATTATAGGGCTGCCTGGAAGGGTGGAGAAGGTGAGTTTAGAAATCTTTTCATTAAGATTGCTAAGCTTTCTGAAATCCTCATGGGAAATGCCGTATGCAATATTAAAAAGAGCGGAATCGGGAAAAGTGGAGTACATTCGGTTGGGAAAGCATGCAAGGGCCGGTAGCCATGTTGAATGATTATGTTCAACCAGCGGATGAAGAACGGATATGAGAGGATATCGCCTATATGAATGGAGCTTTAGCAATTTCAGGTTTTTCAGATGAAATTTCACAGGATCTGGATACCCAGCTTTCGGTGGTATCTGGGTTAGGAATGCACTATATATCCTTACGCAGTGTCAATGGAAAAAACATTTCAGAATTCGATGAGTCGGATATAAAGGGAATTATTTTTCCAAAACTTCAAAAATGGGGCATAGGTATTTCTTCCATAGGTTCGCCGGTGGGTAAGGTATTCATAGACGATGAAGACGGATATGAAAAACAAAAAGTTCTGCTGGAGAAGATTTGTCGGTTTGCTAAATTACTCGACTGCAAATATATAAGAATATTCAGTTTCTATATACCTCAAAATGAAAATGCTGATAAGTATTGTGATAAAGTTATTTACAGGCTGAAGGAATTTGTTGGGATAGCAGAAAAGCATAATGTTAAATTACTTCATGAAAATGAGAAAGATATATTCGGAGATATCTCAAGACGTTGCAAGATAATATTAGAGGGTGTTGCCTCCCCATATTTCAAAGCAATTTTTGATTTTGCAAATTTTGTGCAATGCGGAGAAGATACGCAAAAGTGTTATGAACTTTTGAAGGAAGAAATCGTCTATTTTCACATAAAAGATGCAATTTCGTCAGACCGTCAGAATGTTGTCTGCGGTACAGGTGAAGGAAAGATTTTTGAAATTCTTGCGCAGGCAATTAGTAACGGTTATACAGGATTTTTAACTCTTGAGCCTCACCTGGTCTATTTTGATGCGTTGAATGATTTGGAACTGGAGGATGCCAAAATGATTATCAAAGATAACAAAGGGTTGAATGGATCTGAAGGGTATAAACTCCAATATGAAAGTTTGGTGAAAATTTTAAATAGGATCAAGCCGGGTTTTATGAATTAAAATCAATGCAAAAGTAAATGAATACCTCAGCAGTAAAAGCTCGGAAAGTTATGGAATTGATTTAAAACTATTACAAGAGGGATGGTATATGAGCGTAGTTAATACAGCGATAATTGGATGTGGCAGAATCCATTTGACACATGCAGAGGCAATTAATAAAAATCCTTTGCTTAAACTTGCAGCAGTTGTCGATATTGAGCGTAACCGGGCAATTGAGACTTCGTTAAAATACAACTGCGATTATTATACTGATTATAAAGAGATGTTAAAAAATGCAAATATTGATGTCGTTCATATTTGCACACCACATTATTTGCATGCTGAAATGGCGATTGCTGCTATGAAAAGCGGAAAGAATGTTCTGATTGAAAAACCTATGGCAATCAAACCGGAAGATGCAGAGGAAATGATTCGGGTATCAGAATCAACCGGCATGAAATTGGGTGTTTGTTTTCAAAACAGATACAATGACACATCCAAGTGGATAAAGGAATTTCTCAAAACAGGAACAGCCGGTCATATTATAGGAGCAAGAGCGTTTGTAACATGGCACAGGGATAAAAGCTATTATGCCAGCGGACTATGGAGAGGAACCTGGGATATGGAAGGCGGAGGAGTACTTATCAATCAGGCGATACACACCCTTGACCTTCTTCAATGGTTTATCGGCGATATTGCCGAAATAAAAGCTTCTGTAGATACAAGACTGCTTGAAAAAGTGATCGAGGTTGAAGATACCGCTGAAGCTACAATAAAGTTTACAAATGGCGCAATTGCTCTTTTTTATGCCACCAATTGCTATACTTCCGACCCACCGGTGGAAATAGAGTTGCATTGCGAAAATGCAACTATCAAATTGGAAGATGATATATTTATCAAGTATAAAAACGGTGAGACCGAGTATATACCAAATCCGTCTAAAGCATTAGGCGATAAAGCCTATTGGGGATTGTGCCATGAAGCGCTGATAGATGATTTCTATTGCAATATAGCGGATAAGCGCCATAGGTTTGCAGTAGACGGGCAAGAAGGAATAAAAGCTGTTAAAATAATACAAGCAATTTATGCTTCACAAGAAAATAAAAAATATATTAGAGTTAATTAAATGGGAGTAATACGGTCAGCCAGAGAAAGTAGTGCCATTGAGGTACCTACTTTCGAAAGGCTTTTAAGGCCCATGCCGGCAACCGCCCCTTGCAGAGACAGGCAAGCCGTCAGTTCACACTGGTGGTACCGATTATCTTTTCATATAATTAAGGTACTCTTTAGGGGTTATATTATATTCGAACTTAAAGACATGGAAGAATCTGGAAATATCTGGAATAATCAATGTTCTTTAATTATATGCCACTGTAATGGAATACTTCAAGATCATTATTTAACAGATTCCGACGAGTCTGGAAATCCTGCCGCATATCTTCCATAAGTATCACCTTAAAAGCTTTATGTAAATATATTTTATAAAGTAATTTTTGCAGCTAAACATGCTATAATGTGCATACTCCCACGGCAAACGCATGAAAAATTTGGAACAGTCAAACGGAAATTCACAATGGATTGTATTATGGCTAAGCTGAAAGAAACAGAGGCGACAATTCTGTTGAATCTTCCGGTATTGAACCTAAAAAGAGACTCCGGCGCTTAAATGCTCTTTTTTTATGATGGTGCTATTTGAACAAAATCTCAGTTCTGACTTGTTGGATTTTGAAGAAAAAATAGATAGGGGTCAGCCGTTAAGCAAGCCCTAATTATATATATATTACACAACAAAAAATGTCTATGTTGCAGTAAAAAATGACAAGCATTCCACTGTCCAATTAACTATTATTTAATTAACAGCAATAAAATCAAATGAATGCCGGTATATACATGCCGGATACTCATTACTTGGGAGACTTTAGCGATATGCTTGTCAAAATGAAGACCAGCAAATGCTGGATTTGAGAAATCAGGAATTGATTATATGCTACTAAACTGTTATAATTGAGTTCACAATGACACTTTCCTTCCTGGATTTTGTGGTCTGAGAAACTCAATTAGACAGGAAAAGAGGGGACATTGTTTTTTTTTCATCAAAAACCTTGAATCCCTTGAAAAATAGCATATTCAATATATAAACAGTGTAAACGGGTTTACACTAACAAAATTTAAAGGAGGAAGTATTTATGGAAAAACTGAAAAAGCTATTAGCGCTATTGTTAGTGTCAGTAATGATATTAACTGTGTTAAGTGCTTGCGGGAACTCAGAAAAGAGTGAGGGTACGACTGCTGCCGGTACTGCGAATGCAACCGTTACTCAGCCTGCTGAAGACATGGCAGAAATCAATTTGATGGTTATGTCATTGGGTGCTACAGGAGATGGCAAGAATGCAGTTCAGGATGCTATCAATGCAATTACCGAGAAAGAAATTAATACCCATGTTACACTTTCCTATATTGAAGTTGGTTCTTATGCTCAGCAACTTAGCCTGGCTATAACGGGAAATGAAAAGGTGGATTTGTGCCTGTTAACGCCAATTCCTGCAGCAAGTTTTAGTGCATTACTGGCACAAAACCAATTAGTTGATTTAAGTGATTTGTTGCCTAAATATGCACCAGATGTGCTGAGTACAGTCGGTGACATAATCAAGGGTACCACTGTTAATGGAAAAATTTACTCAGTAGTAAACTATCGTGATATAGCAACAAAAGTTTATGTAGTTGCCAGAAAAGATTTTCTTGAGAGTTCTGCTCAGTTAGATGCATTTAATAATATGAAGTCATGGACTGAATATGAGAATATTATGAAAGCAGTTACTGCAAAGAATAATATCGCTGGTATATGTAATAGTGATGCACAAGGTACTATTATTACAATGACTGGATTTAACCCGGCGGCAGAAAACTTTGCTGATAATTCATGTTATGACAATTTAGGTGATGTGTACAAAATGATTTCATGTGATTCAAATGGTAAGGTGTCCGACTATTTTGAGACAGCCGACTATAAAAATTCGATTGACAGAGTTCGTAATTGGTACAAGGAAGGTCTGGTTTATAAAGATGCTGCTACAGCCAAAGATACCGGTGATACTTTAATGAAAACCAATGTAGCTTTCTCACAGGTAGTAATGGGTGAATCAAATATTGTGGGGAATAAAACAGCATCATGCGGACATGAAATTGTTGTAAAAGAGATTAAGCCTTTTCTGATTAATACCAATTCGACTCAGAAGTTTTCCTGGGCTGTTCCTGTATCTGCAACGGAAAAAGAAGCTGCCATTAAATTCATGAACTTAATGTATTCCAATAAAGATATCATGAATCTGCTTTCCTGGGGTATTGAAGGCAGAGACTATGTTGTGAAAGACGGTGTTGCTAATTTCCCGGAAGGGGTAACTTCTGATAATGTACAATATCATTCCAACGACTTTTTATGGGGTAATTCATTTCTCGCATTACCATGGTCTGCTACTGCAGATATGAGAACAAAGGCTAAAGAGATTATGGATGCTGCTGAAGTTTCACCATTCCTGGGATTTACTTGTGATACTACAAAGCTTTCAAATGAACTTACAGCAATTCAAAATGTTATTAGTCAATATGAACCTGGACTAGAAAGCGGCACAATAGATAAATACAGTGATTTTATAAAGGCGTTAAAAGATGCCGGCGTTGATAAAGTTGTTGCAGAGTATCAGAAACAGCTTGATGCCTGGAAAACGGCAAAATAAGTCTTGATTATTCAACTGAGGTTATGGCATATCCGAGCTGTCGGATATGCCATAACAATGATGATTCCTGGATAATTATGCATTTTATTTTTTAGCATAAAGTATATGGGTATGTTTTATAGAAATAATAGATAAGTAATATGGTAACTATGTCGTGTAAGTACAGCATGAATTCTAATATTTAACAAATTAAATAATAATTTTATTATATTTTATAAAATTAAAGGCGCTTTACACGTTATGGTTGCTATAATTCATATAAACAGTAGCAGCAGATTGATGTAGAATAAATGTTGACAGGAAAATTTAGCGGACGCATGAAAGGAGATAGATTTTGAAAAAGGAACGTTTATTACTTAGTGTAACAAAAGGGATAATAAAATTTGATATGATTTTATTGGCTGTACTTGCAATCGTATGCTATATCACTCCTTTTGCATCCTATACATATAGAGGAGAAGCTTATACAATATCCGGACTTGAATTATTAACAGGCAGATCAATTATGAGTGGAACGGTTACAATTAACTCTTACCTGTTATTATGGGCGGGAGTGGTTATTTCGATTCTGTTAATAATTGTTGCTTTAATCTTTTCCAGGATGACTGTAAAAACTGCCGGGATCAGTATTTTATTAATCGGTGTGGCAATTATAGTTGTTAATGTGATTTTTACAAATCAGGTGAAAGGTATATTATCAGAAGCAAAAGACCCAAAGGTTGGTTTTGGATCAACTATTTTGTTAATAATCGGTCTGTTAATCGTTGCCAAAGCATTTTATCTCTTATATCAGTCGAAAACATTAAGTGCACTTGATTTTATGGTACTGCCCGGCCTTCTTTATATGCTCATCAATAACTATTTCCCGATGATCGGTATCGCATTGGCTTTTAAGAAGATTGACTTTTCTCTTGGCCTTTGGGGCAGTAAATGGATCGGACTGAACAACTTCAACTACTTATTTACAACGAAAGATGCTTTTATCATAACAAGAAATACCATCCTTTATAACCTGGCCTTTATTGTGATCGGTAATATTTTTGGTATTGTGGTGGGTATCTGTCTCAGTGAAATCTTTTCGAAAAAATTACAGAAATTTTTCCAGACCACTATCCTATTACCGCAGCTGATTTCCATGATTATTGTTTCCTACATCGTATATGGATTTTTGAGTAATGCCTCTGGTTGGATTAACCTTCAGGTTTTAGGTAAGGATCATACGATCAATTTTTATTCAACAACGGCATACTGGCCATTTATTCTGCTCTTTGTTAATACCTGGAAGGGAATTGGTTATAGCTCGATTATCTACATGTCCTCCATCATCGGTATGGACAGGAGCTTATATGAAGCTTCCTATGTGGACGGATGCGGAAGATGGAAACAGATCAAAAGCATTACCCTTCCACTGTTAAAACCTACCATTATCACTCTGGTACTGATTCAGGTGGGAAGAATCTTCTATTCCGACTTTGGATTGTTCTTTCAGGTCCCAATGGATTCGGGAGTACTTTATTCTGTTACCCAGACAATCGACACTTACGTATATCACAGCTTGATGAAAACTAATAATATCTCGATGGCATCTGCAGCAAGTGCGTACCAGTCCGTCGTAGGCTTTGTGGTTATCATGACGGTGAATGCGATTGTACGTAAACTGGATAGAGATAATGCATTATTCTAAAAGGAGGAGCCAAAGTGAATTCAGGTATAAAAGACTTTAGTGAAAGAATATTTCAAGTAATTATTACGATATTTCTAATCATATTATCATTACTGGCAGTTTTACCGTTTATTTTATTGATATCATCTTCAGTAACCGATGAAAAGTTCCTGCTATCGCAGGGGTATAATTTTATAACAACTCATTTCAGCTTATATGCGTATAAATATTTATTCTTATCCAATGGAGCCAAGATTTTCAGATCCTATGGCATTACCTTTTTTATTACGGTTTTTGGTACGGCTCTGAGCTTACTGATCGGGCCGATGTTGGCTTATCCAATCTCAAGAAGGGATTATAAGCATAGGAAAGTAATAACGCTGTTAGTGGTGTTTACCATGTTGTTTAATGGTGGAGTGGTTCCGTCCTACCTAATGTGGACTCAGATCTTTCACCTGAAGAATACCATCTGGGCTTTGATTTTCCCAAACCTGTTGTTTAACGGATTTTATATCATGCTTTATAAGAACAGTTTTGCGACAAATATCCATCCTGCTTTAATTGAAGCAGCGAAAATTGACGGCGCCGGAGAGTTATTTATCTACCGTAAAATCGTTTTACCGGTATCCGCGCCGATCTTAGCGACCGTCGGACTGATGGTAGGTTTGGGCTATTGGAATGATTGGACAAACGGTTTGTATTATATCAATAAGGCTAATTTGTACAGCTTACAGGTCTTTTTAAACAGTATTATGAATAATATCAATGCTCTGGCAACTTTGAGTTCCAGTACCAGCTTAAGCCAGAGTAATTTGCCAGGTACCGGAATTCGTATGGCAATGGCTGTAATTGGTGTAATCCCGATTCTGGCATTATATCCTTTTTTTCAAAGATATTTCATCAAGGGAATTACAATTGGTGGAGTAAAAGAGTAATTTGCCCGGGCACACAAAATGTTATAGAATTATTGTGTGTCATCAGGTTTTACATGCTCCATATGCCGATAGAAGACAGAGATTATGATTTACATTCTCCCCGGTTTCACGCAAGCGTTTGAACGTGTCGCAGGCGAACGTATGGCGCAGGTCGCAGAGCCGGGGCGGTGGCCATTTCGACGAGCACCGGCGGACTGATTACCTTGAATGCATTCTCAAAAGCATATGAATTGAACCGTTCCCATAAAAAGTGACTATAGAAGTATTCATCATCATTTCTTGCGCCAAATCTGCTTCAGTAAAAGACCTGTATGTCATAACATGCATCAGCTATATGGGCGGATGCCATACTACCAGTGTCGTTCTTGAGGACGTATGTCCGATGGGTGGCTGAAAAATTGGAGGAGAAAGATATATCTATTAAACGTGGAGCATCATTTTTTGGTTTTCAGCATTATTTGGATTGAAATCAAGATGCGGTAATCGAACGGAAAGGGCTTTCAAATGAAGGATACAACTTTTTACCGGCGTCTGTTGCTTCTGGCGCTTCCTATTGCATTACAGAATATTATTACATTTTCTGTCGGGCTGGTAGACAATATTATGGTGGGCTCATTGGGAGAAACGGCGATTTCGGGAGTCTATATATGCAACCAGATCCAGACAATGCTACAGATGCTGGTGGTGGGATGCGGCGCCGCGCTAATTGTTCTGGCGGCCCAATATTGGGGAAAGGGAGATGAAAAAAGCGTAAAGAACATAATCGGCATAGCATTGAAATTCGTTTTAATTTGCGCGGGACTGCTTTGGATAGTGGTATTTTTTTCCCCGTACCGGCTATTCGGCCTCTTTACCGATAATCGGCAAGTCTTGGGACAGGCGGTAATATATGCGCGGATTATTTGCTTTTCCTATTTGTTCTTTGGAATCAGTAATGTTCTGATAGCCTCCCTGAGATGTATCAGAGTTGTAAAAATAGGACTGTATATTTCGATTTCCACTTTTATTGTAAATATATTTCTCAACTGGGTATTCATTTTCGGAAACCTTGGCGCGCCGGCTCTAGGTATCAGAGGCTCGGCAGTCGCAACACTCACGGCAAGAGTAATCGAATGCGTCATCGTCCTTTCCTACCTGAAGTTTGTTGATAAAAAACTTCAGGTACATATGACCGATCTTATACATAATAATATGGTTTTGCTCAGGGATTTTTTCAGATACGGATTTCCGGTTATTTTGGGAGATGTGCTGTGGGGCTTGAATTTATCCGTGCAGGGAGCTATTGTGGGTAGAATGGGTTCAGATTCAATTGCTGCGGTCAGTATTGCCAATATTGTTTTTTCCCTGATAAGCGTAGGTGTTTATGGAACGGCAAATGCTTCTGCCGTAATAATAGGGAATGCCGTAGGCGAAGGAGATATAAATGTCGTAAAACAGTATGCTAAAAAACTCCAGTTTGTCTTTCTTGTTGTCGGTATTATTACAGGAATCGTGTTGTTTTTTGTAAAGGATTATGTACTGCTTCTGTATAACGTAGCTGATGAGACAAGGAGCATTGCTCGTGCGCTGATGATAATACTGTCGGTAACTGTTGTCGGAACCTCTTATCAGATGTCGTCGCTCACAGGAATTGTCAGGGCGGGAGGGGCTACACACTTTGTCCTGATAAACGATATTATTTTTGTGTGGTGTATCGTAATTCCCTCTTCGCTTCTGGCCGCGTTTGTGTTCAAAGCGCCTGCATGGATCGTATTTCTTTGCCTGAAGTGCGATCAGATTTTAAAGTGCGCGGTTGCAGTGGTAAAGGTGAATCGGTTTGACTGGGTCAGAAAGCTTACGAAGGAATTTCAGACAAGTCAGGCATAAAACATTCTGAAATCTTCAGGTATCTGTCCTGAAATCAGGTTATATACGAGTAATCAAATTAGGCATAGCAAGGCATGGCGGATAAGGATGAGATAGCAATGCGGGATGAAAAACCGGAAATAGTATGAATTAAGGAAACGAATCGGTTTACTAATGGTTAGGAGGGAATTAAAATGGATGTTAAATTCGGTATTATCGGTTATGGTTTTATGGGACACAACCATGCCAGTATGCTGACAAAGCTCAAAGGGGCTAAGGTAACAGCAGTATGCGATATCGATCCGTCGCAGCTGGAAGATGTAAAAGATGGAATAAGGCGTTACAGCAATCCAGACCAGCTGCTGGCTGATCCGGACGTTGACGTGGTTATCGTCGCAGCCAATAATAACCAGCACAAAACACTGGTAAGCAAAGCGGCAAGGGCGCACAAAGACATAATCTGTGAAAAACCGGTAGCCATGACAGTTGCTGAACTGGATGAAATGACCGAAACAGTGGAAGAATGCGGGGTTAAGTTTACGGTTCATCAGCAGAGACGGCTGGACAAGGATTTCCGGATTACGAAAGAAGTGTATGACAGGAAAACGCTGGGGGATATTTACACGATTCAGTCCAGATTGTTTGGCTTTAACGGAAATATGCACGACTGGCATGTCTATACTTCTGAAGGGGGAGGAATGCTTTTCGACTGGGGTGTTCACCTGCTGGACCAGATTCTCTGGATGGTGGACGGCAAAATTACATCGGTTTATGCAAATGTAAAAAATGTGATCAATTTCGAGGTTGATGATTATTTCCATATAATGATAAGCTTTGAAAACGGTATAACTGCAGAAGTAGAGCTTGGTACCTATTTCCTGACCGACAAGCCGGGATGGTTCAACCGCCATTGGTTCATGGGAGGCAGTACCGGCACAATGTATCTGGATGGCTTTGATCCGGAAGGCAAGGTGGTAAGGACGACGGAATTGCTGAAAAATGTCAGTGGAAAGAGAACAATGACGGCTGCGGGGCCGACTCGCTCTTTCGGCGAACCGCATCCCAGCCTGATCGTAACGGAGAAATTGCCGGAGGTTCACACCGGGCACGTCAATTACTTCCAGAATTATTTGAAAGCATACCGAGGTGAAGAAGATTTTCTTGTGAAAATTCCGCAGGTCAGAAGAGTACTGGCACTCATGGAGGCAATCAGAGAATCTGCCAGAACCGGCCGATCAGTGGATTTTGAAAAATAAAAGGATAATAGACAATGCAAAAGATCAGGCTAAAACTAACAGTGCTTTCAATATCAATACTGCAGCCTCTTATTATGGGTGCTTCACCAGTATTGGCGGATATAAAAAAAACATTTCCGGACATAGATACCTCAATTATTATGCTGTTGGTTTCACTGCCGCTGCTTTTTACAATACCAGCCACTCTTTTATGTGGAAAGCTGTCGGGAAAGTATTCGCAGAGAAAAATATTGCTGTTTGGTATCGCTCTTACTTCTATTTCGGGAATCATTCCGGTGTTTTCAGATAATTTTTTGTTCATTTTGTTGTCGCGTGTCTTTATGGGAATTGGTCTGGGCTTCATCAATCCATTCATGGCAAGCCTGATAGTGGAATTTTTTAAAGGAGGTGAAAGAGAACAGCTTTTTGGCCTTCAGAGTACGTTTGTTTGTATTGGTTCGGTAACCTATTTTTTCCTTGGAGGTCTTCTGGGTGCTGTTAACTGGCATTACAATTTTCTGGTTTTTCTAATAGGCATTTTAATTCTCCCTCTAATTATCCTATATCTGCCTGACCGGCACGTAAGCTGCGAATCGGCTGCAAGTGTGTCCCGGGTTTCCAGATATACGTTATTTTTTTGCTTGTTAGTATTCTTAATAGCAATATTTGCATCCTTTTTCACTACGCGGCTTTCTTTCCTTCTTGCGGAGAAAAAAGCCGGAAATGCAGCCATAGCCGGAATCGTATCTATGTTCACCAGTGTGGGAGGATTGGTGTTGGGGATGGTTTATGGGAAGCTGTCCGGAAAGATCAGCACCTTCTCAATAGAACTGGCCGTATGCTTAATGGGAGCAGGTACAATTACGGCAGGTCTTGCACACAGTGTGGGTATTATGATGCTTGCGTCAGCTTTACTGGGTACGGGTTCTACTCTTTCCGTTATTGCTTTTCAATCAAAAATAGCTTCAATCTCTCAAAAGATATCTTACAACTTTGAAGTGGCTATTTTTATGTCTTCAATAAATCTTGGGCTGTCGGCAGCTCCTGGGTATATGTCTGTTGCAACCGGGCTGGTGCCTTCGATAGACAACACCGGTCTGTATCTCTTGACGGCAGCACTATTGTTTACCTATGCAATATTATTAGGGTTATTTAATCCCAATTTAAAAAAGAAATTAGCATATAAAAAAATAGGCGAAATAAACAAGGGAGGCAAATATGACAAAGTTAATTGACAGTACCCTTCAGAGCTAAATGCGGTTCTTTTATTGCATGGATCAGGTACCCGGACGGGAACCTCATAGAGCTGGTGCAGCTTACCGACCAGAGCCTTCAAAGAAAATATGACTGCGAGGATTGATATAGGACAGGGTTTTTATCGCGTAATCGATGGAGGAACCCCCTTTAATGCCTTAAAAACCCTGTTGAATGTGCGTATGCTGTTGAAACCGCATGCATACGCAATGTCTATGATGGAATCGTTAGTTGACCTGAGAAGAGTTTCAACCTTTTGGATCCGCATTGAATTCAGATAGGTTTTGAAGTTCTCTCCGGTAATTTTGCCGAAAACCTTGGAAAAATAGGTCGGGCTGATTCCCAAATGGCTGGATACGCTGTCAAGCGTAATATTTTCATAATAATTGTATTCTATAAATTTTATAGCACGCTGAATCAGATCAATACTTCTGTTTTCAAACGTTGTATTGGCGGATTCAGTGGAGTTTTTCGGGACATTCCGGAGAAACAGCGCAATAAGTTCCGCAAGCTGGCTTTTTACAAAACTTATATAATAAGGGCCTT
>JAEWQC010000288.1 GCA_023399355.1 Bacillota bacterium
ACTTGAAAATGGACTGATAAACCGGCCCAGCCTATTATGAAACTGGCTGCAGGGAGTTGTACTGTCAATGGGATTTTACTGATTGAACTGATAAGATTCGACCCTGTCGTTATTTCAAAAAAACCGCTCAGGATTCCACGGAATAAATTCCTGTCCGGACCAACCGGAGAAAGAACGGCAGCAAGTATGTCTGAAAAAACACCAATGATTCCCGTTTCAGTAAGAAGACTGATGATTACCGAAAAAAGTACGATAAATCCGCCGATCGTCATAATTGTCCCAACAGAATTTTTTACAGAATTCCCTATCACTGTACCGATGTTTACTCCAGACAAACTGGCTCCTTCCAGAAGCTTTTTCCGGAATGCTTTAAAGGGTCTTGTTCTCTTATCTTTATGAGCTGATTTATGTTTTGGCTGCTTCCTGTCGGCTTTATAAAATCTGAATAGAAACCCAACGGTCAGGCATGCAAAAAAATGGCATGCAAATAACAGAAGGCCAAATTGCGGAGAACCGTACATTCCAGTTCCGACAGCTCCTACGATAAACAGAGGACCCGAATTATTCGTAAAGGCCAGCAATCTTTCCGCCTCTATACGTGAAAGTTCACCTTTGTTGCGGAAGTCACAGGTTATCTTGGCTCCAACCGGATAACCTGACGTGACACCCATAGCCAATGCAAAGGAACCACATCCGGGCACGTTGAAAAAAGGCTTCATGACGGGTTCCAGCATTATACCTGAAGCACGTATGAAGCCCGTTGTATTTAAAATTTCTGCTGAAACAAAGAATGGAAACAGGGACGGGACTACGACACCCGACCAAAGTATGAGACCGTTCAATGCTGCCTTAACTGCGGTATCTGACAACAGTACCAGGCAAAGGATAAAAGCGATGCATAATACTGGAATGGAAAGCAGTCTGATATAAATGACCCTGGAAGGATGGAATAGTATCAGGATCAGTACAAATGCAGTAAGCAAAGTGGCAGCGATTATGGCCATTCAGTATCAACTCTTGTTCCAGCGTTTCCTTATGAATTCTATTAGCAATGAATAAAAATATTCCTGTTATATGGTATTTACTTTACTTCAACCATCCAGTTGAACTCATCTTTCAGCACACCATTCTGAATTCCGGTAATGGTGTCATACAATCTGGATGAAAGCTCGCCTATCTTACCTGCTGTCAGCTTGATAACCTTTCCATCCCAGTTTAGTTCGCCGATAGGAGAGATAACAGCAGCGGTTCCTGTTCCAAATGCCTCCACGAGCTTCCCGTCTGCATGCGCATCATATAATTCCTGTACGGTGAGTTTTCTTTCCGATACTTTGATTCCCCAGTGTCTGAGCAGATGAATGACTGAATTCCTCGTGATTCCGGGGAGGATACTTCCATCCAGCGATGGGGTAACGACTTCATCACCAATTTTAAAGAATACGTTCATTGAACCTACTTCTTCAATATACTTCCTGTCGACACCATCCAGCCAGAGTACCTGTACATAGCCCTTGTCATGTGCCAATTCCTGCGATTTCAGGCTTGCAGCATAGTTGCCGGGTGTTTTTGCAAAACCTGTACCGCCTCTGACGGCACGTACGAATTCATTTTCTATAAGAATTTTAACAGGATTGAGGCCTGTGGGATAATATGCGCCGCTGGGAGAAAGAATAATCATGAATTTGTAAGTGTTGGATGCTCTGACACCGAGATATGGATCTGTAGCAATGATAAAAGGACGGATATAAAGGGAAGTGCCGGGTTCAGTCGGAATCCAGTCTCTGTCCACTCCTACAACAGCTTTGACAGCTTCGACAGCAAATTCTTCATCTATCTGGGGGATAGACATTCTTTCATTTGACAGGTTAATTCGTTTCATATTCATATCAGGCCTGAAAAGTAATATTTTGCCATTTTTTGCCTTGTAGGCTTTCAGCCCTTCAAAGATTGCCTGCCCGTAATGGAATACCATAGTAGAAGGATCCATCTGCAAGGGGCCATATGGAATGATCCGGGGGTCATGCCAGCCAAGTTCCCTGCTGTAATCCAAAATATACATGTGATCAGAGAAGTACTGGCCAAAACCAAGATTTGATTGATCCGGCTTTTCTTTAGGACTTTGAGTGTTTTGAATGCTTATTTTCTGAGACATTTTATAGGAACCTCCTCACTTGATTTGAACAAGAGATAAAATAATCTTGCATAAAATACTTTTTTCTATTATGCAACTTTTTTTCAAAAAAATCCAGACTTTAATAAATAAAACGGTCGTAATCATTAACATGAAACAAATTTTTTGTTATTTCAAATTAATAAATGTATAAATACTCTATAAACTAATTTTTTTCTTTCTTATTTTTGCTGGAAAATATATAATATATTATTATAAAGTCTGCATTAATTGGAGGAAAACAGATGGAAACGACAATGAACTCAAGAAGGGTAAATAAATTTGTACTCTTGGCAAACTGGGTAGTAGATTTTTTTCTGGTTCTCGGATATATGATTGAATATGTCAAAGGAACGAAACCGATTACTTATTTAGTGGAAATACTCCTGATTATACTGATCCCAATGATTCTAGCCAATATCCTGTACATCCGGAATAATCGGAACATATACATCAAATACATCACAGTCATCGGTTATTTTGCACTTTATATTTTTGTCATGTTTACCGCAGGCCCATCCAGACCCCTCGTCTATGTATACATGTTTCCTATCATATTAGCCTATTTCCTTTACTTTAACCTTAGATTCATTGTAGTAACCTGCAGTGCAGTTTTTTCAATCAACATCATAAAGATATTATATTTCGTCATCGGACTGGGCCTCTCGGATTCTGATTCAACAACAAATTATCTAATTCAGGTTGCCACTGTATTCCTGTATTCGTTCTCGCTGATCGGTGCAACGATGATCTCAAACCGCTTCAGTGAAGAAAAATTAATGGATGTAAGAGCGGAAAAGAGTAAGCAGGAGGAGATCCTGTCAGATGTGTTAAATACAGCGTCAATTCTGGACAAAAATTCAAAAGAAGTGCACAAGTTTGTGAATGAACTGACGGAGGCTACCGGTATCACATCAAGTGCTGTGAATGAAATAGAAAAAGGTTCGATGGACACTGCCACCAATATACAGGTGCAGTCCGTGCTGACGCATGATATACATAACCTGATCGTTGAAACTTCAAAAGATTCGGAAGCCATGGAAAAGATTTCCGATGACACATCGGAGGCTCTGGTTGAAGGAATCAGTATTGTTGAGGAGTTGAACAAAAAAGCAATTATTGCTAATGAAAGTAGTGACAGTGCATATATGCTGATGATGGATCTGAAGGCTAAAGCTGCTTCCATCAGTTCAATTACCGAGCTGATTGCCAGTATTGCCGAACAAACCAACCTGCTTTCACTTAATGCGGCCATTGAGAGTGCCAGAGCGGGAGAAACCGGAAAAGGCTTTGCAGTGGTTGCTGATGAAATAAGAAAGTTGGCTGCACAAAGCAAGGAATCATCAAACAGTATATTCTCGATCGTAAATGAATTGCATCAGCAATCTGAAAAGTCTGTTGATGCCGTCATGAAACTCAAAAGGATGAATGACGAGCAGAAAATACTGGTATCCAGAACCCAGGGCGTTTTCAACGAAATAAAGGATAAAATGGCCGGCGTAAAGAGTAACGTTAATAGAGTAAACGAAAAGGTGGGGAAAATTCTGAGCGCCAATGATAAGATGGTTGAAAGTATAAATGAAATCTCTGCTGTAAGCCAGCAGGTTACTGCAAGTGCTGAAGAAGCCAGTGCGCTGACAACGGAAAACATCATGAAAGCCGATCATGCTATGAGCTACGTCGATGAGATGGTTGAAACCTTTAAAAAGATCAGCAGACACCTGAAGTGACATTTTTCAGATGCGGTGGTAGTCTTTCAAAACTGTCTTCGAAGCATTCTCCTGGTATAGCTGCAATGTGATGACGTTGTCTCCCGGTGCTGCGGTAATGAAATGGACACCGTCCATTGATACTGCGACAATGAAACTGCCGCTGCCTCTTGGTGCTGTGGTAATACAACCGACCCTGTTCTCAATGCTGCTGCAATATGGACGGAATTAGCATGAATTGTACTGCCCTTGGCTTTTTTTGCACGGTCTCAGGTTGCCATATCTGCACATATTTGCTATGATAACTAAAGTGGCAGAAGCCGGAGATAATAAGTACAAATTCTTTCGACCGGGAGGCGGCGATGACAGAAATATTTTACCCATCCCTGACTGTTGACAGTATCAGGGATATTACCGTTGAACTATTGGATAGGAACCAGATAAAGGGTTTGATCCTTGATATTGACAATACGCTTGTACCGAATCATGTTGCTGATGCGGATGATAATGCCATACAATGGATTGAGGGAATGAAGGCAGCAGAATTAAAACTTTGCATCGTATCCAATGCATCAAAGAAAAGGGTGATCCGGTTTAATGACCGATTGAAGCTTTATGCTGTCCATAGAGCTACAAAACCTGGAACCAGAGCTTTTGAGAAAGCTGCAAGAATGATGGATTTCAAGAATAAGAACATTGCAGTTGTGGGAGATCAGATCTTTACGGATGTATTCGGGGGAAACCGCGTCGGTATGTTTACCATACTTGTAAAACCGATTGACAAGCATGAAGGCAGACTGATAAAGTTCAAACGCATATTGGAGAAAAGAATTTTAAAAAGTTATGCAAAGAAAATAGCAAAAAAAAATGATCAATGATTCCACATTCCACTTCTGAATATAGAGATTGCAAAATGTTAAAAACGTTAACGGTGGGAGTATTATGACATATCTTGATAGGAGAGTAAACGGCACAACGGTTTTAGCAGGTCTGATAGGCAATCCTGTGGCGCATACGGTTTCTCCGGTTCTGCAGAACAGCTTGTTTACTGCGATGGGCATTAACGGAATGTATTTGCCGTTCAGAGTGCCGGCCGGAAGTATCGGAGAGGCGGTAAAGGGTCTGAAAGCCCTCGGCTTTACAGGCTTTAATGTTACAATTCCTTATAAATATGATATCATCAGCTTGTGTGATTTTATCAGTGAAGAAGTCAAACAACTGGGTGCTGCGAATACGGTGAAAATAGTTGACGGAAGACTGTATGCTTACAATACAGATGCCGGAGGATTTGCCCGAGCATTTGAAGAGCAGACGGGAACAGGTTTTGAAGGAAAAAAAGTGTGTGTTTTAGGAGCGGGGGGCACTGCCAGGGCACTTGCAGTTAAAATTGCTCTGAAAGGGGCAAGAATGGTTCATATCATCAACAGAACGGAAACAAAGGCGGCAGAGCTTGCTGCTAATATCAACTGTATTCTTGCAGGCAGAGGTAATACCGGGAATATCGCATTTGCAGCTGAAGCTGCTTCAGAGGAAGCTTTACGACAATTAAGGGAATGTGACATCATCCTCAATACTACTTCTGCAGGAATGTATCCTGATATTGACAGTTGTCCACTTCAGAGTGAATTTTCATTTCAGAGCAGACAGATCATTTATGATACTATTTATAACCCCGTACAAACAGTCCTGTTGAAAAATGCAAGGGCATGTGGCTGCAAAACGGTAAATGGAGCGGGAATGCTGTTTTATCAAGGCCTCAGGGCTTTTGAGATATGGACTGAAACTACAGTGCCGCAGGATATTACAAATGAACTGTTTGTAAAATTTTTAAAATTTTTAGAAGCATAAGAGGATTTTTTCTGAAGGTTGGAGAATTATAGTAGGAAATACATTTCGGCAGGATATAGGGTGAGGTATGACTGTAATAGGTGTGATTGTATTTTTGTTTGGACTGACCATCGGTTCTTTCACAAATGTATTGATTTATCGCATACCGTTGGGGAAGTCCATCGTTTTTCCACCATCCGCCTGTACCAGCTGCGGGGATAGATTAACTGCCCTTGATCTGGTGCCTGTTTTTAGCTATATTTTTTTGAAGGGCCGTTGCAGACATTGCGGAGCACCGGTTTCCAGAAGATATCCGATGGTTGAGTTGCTGACCGCACTCCTCTTTACAGTTCTTTACATTAAGTATGGAGTTACTGTTCCCTTTATTGCATTCGCATTCCTGATGACCCTGTTGGTTGCAGTGTTTTTCATTGATCTGGATCACAGGATTATTCCCGATGAATTGGTTATTGCAGGTATAATAGGCGGGGTTGCCCTGTTTATCTACAATTGTATAACCCCATTGCCGGTAATTTACGGTGATTCAAAATGGTGGACTCCCATTGCGGGATTTTTTTCGGGTTCATTATTTCTACTGCTTGTGGCAGTCATCGGTCTTCTTATTTACAAGACCGGCGATGCAATGGGAATTGGAGATGTCAAGCTTATGGCACCGATCGGAATATTCCTCGGGTGGAAGCTATGCCTGACAGGTCTTCTGCTGGCAGTAATCCTTGCTGGAGGTGTCAGTTTTGTCCTGATGATTACGAAAAAGAAGAAGGGAAAGGATGCCATTCCTTTTGGACCATTTCTTGTAACAGGAGCATTTATTGCAATCATTTGGGGATGGGATCTGATAAATTGGTATATTGGTACTATGTAAGCTGTAGAAATTAATCAATACAGACGAAGAATTGAATTTTTGCAAAAAGCTTAAATGAAATTTATGTGAGAAAAGCTTACTATATTAAATGCTTTTTTTATTATTTACTAATTTACAGTAAAAAAAGATCACAGAGTTTTTTGTCAGATAATTTCCGGATAATGAACAGGAAGAAAGAGAGGATGTTTCTATGCCACAGATTAAAAATTATATGGAAGAAATTGTTTTTAACCAAATGAAGGATGTGCTGACAGACATAAATATGTGCACTTGTGATAAGTGTCTGTTGGATATTGCAGCAATCGCTTTGAACGATCTGCCTCCAAAGTACATAGTAACAGAGAAGGGCGAGCTTTACTCCAAAATTAATGCGCTCGGACAGCAGTTTGAGGTGGATGTTGTTTCAGCGATAACTAAAGCGGCTGTTTTAGTAAAAAGAAGGCCAAGGCACGAATAACGAATCAATTGCAAAATTTTTCATTTAAAGTCTTATCTGTTTTTGTTATGAGAAAACGGATGAAATTTTGTGCTGTCTGGGATTATATAATAGGGGACGGGAGAAGTGCACTATGGCAAAAAGGATACTTGTAATTAACGGACCGAATTTGAATTTGCTCGGAACCAGAGAAAAGGATGTTTATGGTACAAGCACTCTTTCTGAGATTGCATCTGCAGTTGATGATGAGGCCAGATCGCTTGGCATGGATGTAGACTTCATTCAATCCAATCATGAGGGTGAAATCATTGACAGGATCCATGAGGCACGGGGCACTTATGATCTGGTTATTATTAATCCCGGTGCATACACCCATTACAGCATAGCGATAAGGGACGCCATAAAGGCTGTAGAACTGCCATGTATTGAGGTGCATTTATCCAATATACATGACAGGGAGGAATTCAGAAGCCATTCTGTGATTGCGCCTGTCTGTACCGGACAAATCAGTGGTTTTGGAGCAAACAGCTATATTGTAGCGCTTAGAGCAGCATCATTGCTATAAAGTCAAAGTAAACGGAAATCCAGGAGGAACCATCGGAATGTCAGATATATATAAGTCCAGGCTTGAAAAACTTTACGAAAAAATGAAGATCAAAGATACAGATGCAGTACTTATAACCAAACGCGAAAATTACATGTATTTGTCCGGTTTTACAGGTACATCGGCCTGTCTGTTTATTACAGGGAGCAGAGCTGTT
>JAEWQC010000358.1 GCA_023399355.1 Bacillota bacterium
GTTACTATTAACATATGATATTGATAAAAGGAGTGCTGGTATGTCAATTAAGTATGCGATATTGGGACTTCTCAGCTGGAGACCTTCCACTGGGTATGAATTAAAGAAGGTTTTTGAAGAATCGTCCGTAATGTATTGGTCCGGCAATAACAATCAAATATATAAAACCCTTGTCCAGTTGCTGGATGAAGGTCTGGCAACAAGTGAACTGCTGCATCGGGAAGGTGCACCCTCTAAAAAGATTTATACCATTACGGTTGATGGACAGGCGGAATTGAAGGAATGGGTGCTGTCACAACCGGAACCTCCGGATTTTAAAAAGACCTTCCTGATCCAACTGGCCTGGGCGGATCAATTAAGCAGGGAAGAGTTGAACGGGCTGCTTTCAAGATATGAGAACGAGCTAAAAATGCAGTTGTTGATACAGCAGGAGAAAACAAGGCGGGGAGTGGAATCGCCGCGACGAAGCCCACGCGAGACTTACTTGTGGGAGATGATTTCCGACAACTTGATTTCCTCCTTAAAGAATGAACTGGAGTGGATTAAAAAAGTCCGGAACGAGTTGTTCAAAAATGAAATGGAGGAGGAGAAAGAGAAAATGAGCTATAAAGTAAAAGATCGAGGAAACCGGAGATATGTGGAATTCATTTCATCTGAGGCCAAACTCGTCACGGAGCAGGATGCCCTGGATCTCATTGCTTTATGCGGGGGGAATGACACCAATCTTGTGATGATCCATGGCGACACTCTTTCAGAGGATTTCTTCAATTTGAAAACAGGGGTGGCCGGAAGAATTCTTCAAAAATTTTCAAACTATCAAATGAAGGCAGTTGTGGTTTTACCCGTGCAAATAGACATCAGGATCAAGTTCAGGGAACTGATAAACGAATCGAACAAGGGCAGCCAGTTTGGCGCGTTTGATACGGTGGAGGAAGCGGAGGCATGGCTGCTGAAGGCCTGAACAGATGCAGGCAACTCCAGCATGGGCAACTCTAACATAAACAGGTATAAGGATGTATAGATCATTCAGGCAGTCACTTATAAAGGAGGGGCATTTTGTGAATCAGAAACCGGTTTTTAAGTCAAAAGAAGGGAAAGAGGCAATCCTCGCTGTTTATGACACGGTTTTAAAAAACTGGCCGGTGCCGTACAAAGAGATCAATCTGGAGACGCGTTACGGCAATACTTATATGATAGAATGCGGGGATGAATCTCTGCCGCCACTTATTCTGCTGCATGGATCCAGTTCCAATTCCTCCATGTGGATCGGGGATGTGGCCACCTACAGCAGGAAGTTCAGAGTGTTTGCCGTGGATATGCCGGGTGAACCGGGAAAAAGCCAGGATACGCGTTATGATTTGACGACTGCGGCTTATGCGGAATGGCTGGAGGATGTCCATACAGGACTGGGAATAAAGAAGGCTTCCATCGCCGGAATATCACTTGGCGGATGGACTGCCTTGAAATTTGCCGTCACATTCCCACAGAGGGTGGAAAAACTTGTATTGCTGTGTCCGTCGGGTGTTGGCCCGCAAAATGCCGCTTTCCTTTTCTATGTAATCCCGATGATGCTGCTGGGGAAATGGGGCAAATCGAAAGTGGCCAAAAAGATCTATGGCAGTGACGATATACCGGAAGAGGCGCTCAAATACAGTAATATCATCGGAAACAATTTCAGCCCGTATGTCGGACTGATCCCGATTTTCAGCGATGAGGAACTGAAACGTCTGACAATGCCGGTGCTGCTGATCGCAGGAGAAAAGGACTTTTTACTGCAATCCCAAAAGACAGTGGAACGCCTGTCCGGGCTTCTGCCAAAAGCCGACGTCAGACTGCTTCCGGGCATCGGACATGTATTGATCAATCAGCAGGATCAAATATTGGATTTTCTTGAGAAATAGAGGCGGATCAGAGGGTGAAAACTATTCTCTGGATAACAGCCCGGAGACAAATTCGTTTTTTGTGATTTCTTCAATGGAATTGATACCGGAGTGCTTCAGTATTTTCATCACGTTCAGATTGTCAAACGGGGTCAAAATGAGAGAATCCTCCGCAAATTCATTTGCCGCCCTTGTGGCTTTGTCCACATTGATATTTGTTCTGGGACCGCCGACACAGCCCCCCACGCAGCCCATCCCTTCAATAAAATTGGCATCGGGTTCTTTTCCGGCTGATAAATCATCCAGGATCGCTTTACAGCTTTTCACCCCATCCACTCTCTTGGGTTTGAGTTTGATCAGTCTCTGCGGTTCGAGCCTGTTGACGACCGTTTTAACGGAAAAGCTGACGCCGCCGATTCTTGCATAAAGCCGTCCCCCCAGGGAGGCCTGATCCTTGTCATCCCCAGGGAGGCTGGCCAGATCGATTTGAAGAGCCGAAAAGATTTCTGCCAGTTCTCTGAAATTAATGACATAATCTATGGCACCCTTTAACCTGGGTTCGTTGATTTCGGCTTTTTTAGCGATACAGGGAGCAATGAATACGACCCTGGCATTTTGATACATGCTTTTCAGGAAACGGCCGGACGCAATCATGGGAGATACGGAGGGCGACATGTGATTGTACAGGGCCGGATACCCTTTTTTGGTCATGTTGAACCATACGGGGCAGCAGCAGCTTGTCAGAAAAAAATCCTTTTCATTCTTTACCAGATGGCTGAATTCAAAAGCTTCCCTAATGGTCAGGATGTCGGCGAACATCGCCACCTCGATCATATCCGCGAAGCCCATTAATTTGAACGCCGTTCTGAGCTTGCCCATGGAGACATCCGCGCCGAACTGTCCGGAAATGGCAGGGGCAACAGCGGCGAACACCTCTGTGTTCTTGCCTTTCAGCAGATTGATTACAGGCAGAAATTCAATTTTATCAGCTAAAGCCCCGAAATCGCAGCTGGCGACACAATGCCCGCAGCTCAGACATTTATTGTTTTCAATGACAGGTCCTGTACTTCTTTGATAGATCTGAGCTTCATGCTTGCAACTATCGCTGCAATCCTCATTGTCACAAAATTGACAGACACCTTTTATTTTGGAGATGATTGGCTCACCAACCGCTTCCGATCTCGCCACAAGTTCGAGTTCATTGCTGAAATCCTCGTTTTCTCTGGGATCCAAACCCATTGCAAGCCGTATGTGGTCTTTTATGAAAGGAATGTCCTCCTCGATGAAGCCAAGCCTTTCTTTCAGCTTCATGGCCAGACCATTCAAATCTCCGATATCATTCAGATGTCCGTTCCAATACTCTTTCACAAGTTCGCCGAACAGGATCATCCGCTTTTCCTGAAAACCTTGAAATCTGTTGCCGATGTTACTCTCTCCTTCAGAAACCGTTTCCTGAAAGGATAAATCATTATCCAATCAGTATTTCCTGATTATCATGTCCAGAGATTCAGCTTTATATAATTTTTGAGTTCTTCAATACCTTGTAAAATACCACGAGGAAGGTTAAAAAGATCATTCCGACAAATCCATATGCTTTCAATCCGATAAATATTGCCAGCAGTGTGATGACCGGATGGATTCCAAGAGAGGTTGAAACGACTTTCGGTTCAACGATTTGCCGGATTACTGAAATCAACACAAATAAGATCAGAATTCCAATTCCGGCGAAATAATTTCCTGTCAGCAGGTATATTAACGACAGCGGCAGGTATATGATCCCGATGCCGAGTACAGGCAGAACATCGGCCACGGCGCAAATGATGCTGAGAATTACTGTGTATTTAACACCTAGTATTGTAAATCCGATCAATGTCTGCAGAAAGGTCAGAAAATAGATGAAGAAATAAGCTTTTGCGTATTGCGAGAGCATTTTGATGCCCTGGAACCATACATTTTCAAATTTTTCCCTGCCATCAGGTGAAAATATGGAAATGAATTTCCTTTTTATGCTCGTCATATCTCTTGAAAAGAAGTAGGTTGAAAGAATCACAATAATTATGATGGTTATCCATATCGGAATAGATAAAGCAATTGAAAGGAAGGTGCTCAAGCTCGTTCCCAGGATGTTCAGACCATTTTTCAACAGGTCTGTGAATTGACTGCTGTTTTTTTCTATGAAGGTAGGATCGATCTTTTGAAAATATTCTCCTATTTCATTAAGGATCTTTCTGACAGGGGTTGTTAAAACTTCAGGATTAGTGTTTGAAAGATTGACCAGAAGCTGTTTTGCCTCTGAAATAATACTGTAAAAAAGCAACGCAAGGAGTGCTGATATGAGCACATAGACCAGTAAGGAAGCCAGCAGCGCAGGGGTATTGTTTTTGAACTTCAGACGGTTGCGGAAGAATCTGGTGACAGGCTGTATGAGGAAAGCTATCGCAAACGCCAGAATGAACGGGAACGTAAACGAACTTGTGCTGTAAAGAATGACGAATAGAACCGTATATACGAAAACGAACACTCCGAAGTTTTTAAGATTCCTGATAAAGTCTGCATTAAACATAGTTCACCTCTGCAATGTTTATATGGGTTGCAAAAAAAGTCGTACTATAGCAGAAAGATATTTCTGCAACTGAGAGCTGTATGTAGGATAAGTGCAATGAAGCCGATGTTCCGCATCTTACAGGATTTACAGGTCAGGAGGCTCTGCATACTTTGACTTTGGAAACCTTTTTATCTTCCATTTCCTTAATTTTAAAAATAAGACCGTTGAATTCTATTTCAGGTTTTTCCTCCATCTGTGGAATCCTGCCCAGTTGTCCGATGATGAAGCCGCTGAGCGTCTCATATTCGTCGACCGGTAAATCCGAGCCCAGTATTTCGCCAACGGTATCAAGGCTTGCCGATCCTTTTATGAGGTATGTATTATCATCTATTTTATCCACTTCTTTATCTTCTTCATCATATTCATCAAATATATTTCCGACTATTTCCTCGACAAGATCGTCCATGGTAACAATTCCGGCAGTACCGCCATATTCGTCGATAACAACCGCCATATGGGTCTTTGAATCTTTCAGGTCCTTGAACAGCATATCGGTTTTCCGGGAAGAGGGCACAAAATGGGGCTTTCTCATGATGCTTGCGACGGAGAACTTGTCTTTTCCGGCACTCCCCAAAAAATTGATGAGATCCTTGACATGCAGGATGCCGACGATATTGTCGATATTATCTTCATAGACCGGCATTCTGGTGAATTTCTCTTCCCGTATCACGGCAATGACCCCGTCAAGGCTGCAATCCAGCGGTACGCCTGCGATATCCGTCCTGTGGGTCATGATATCCGTTACTGACGTGTTATCAAATTCAAAAATGTTATTGATCATTTCTTTTTCGGTTTCATGGATAGTCCCTTTTTCTTCTCCGACATCAACCATCATGCGGATTTCCTCTTCGGTCACCTCATCCTCCTCTGCATTGGGGTCAACACCGAGGAGACGTACAAAAAAGTTGGTGGATGCGGTAAGGAACTTGACAAACGGAGATGCCGCAACAGAGAGGATATTGAGCGGTGAAGCAACGCGCATGGAGATCGCTTCGGCTCTTTTCATCGCCAGTCTTTTTGGAACAAGCTCTCCAAACACGAGGGTGAAATAGGAAAGAATAACAGTGACAAGGATTAGAGAAATGGTTTTGAGAGCTGATTCAGGAAGTGCGATTCCAATAGACATCGCAAAGCGGACGAGCGGATCCGAAAAGCTCTCGGCGGCAAATGCACTGGCCATGAAACCGGCAAGTGTGAGGCCGATCTGTATGGTGGCAAGGAATTTACTTGGCTCGCTTAAAAGGGCGGCAAGTATTTTTGCTTTTTTATTGCCTTCTTCCGCCATAACACGGATTTTATTATCATTTAAAGTAATCAGTGCGATCTCAGATGCAGCAAAAATTGCATTTACTGCTATAAGTACTATTAATATAAAAACTTCTGCAAACAAAAGTTTCACCCTCCATGATAATAACGAGACGAAAAATGCCTCCCAGCCCCGGATGCATCGGCGAACTGCAAGCTTTGCCTGCGGCCAGCCTTGTTGAAACGCAGGCAGGTGTAAAATCTCCCGAAAAAATTTTGTACCCTGGCATGAAAATGTTTCTGTAATCGAAACATTTTCTTTAAACCGATTCGTTATATTGACGTTACTATATTGCTGGGAAAATGTCAAGAATGCATTGTTTCAAGTGGATTGACAAGGGTAAATTGTATATGCTTTCTTTTAGAAATCTGGATTTACTTCATTATAAAAAAGTTTGCGAGGTGGAATGGTGGATTACAATATTCTGATTGGCGGGGCGGCAGGACAAGGGATGGATACACTGGCTGCAATTCTGGAAAAGCATTTGAAAAGGAAAGGGTTTCGGCTCTTTACTGTAAGGGATTACATGTCAAGGATACGAGGGGGACATAATTTCATACAAGTCAGATTCGGTACTGAAGGTCTGTACTCGCATTGCGATGATCTGGACGGGATCATCGCCCTTAATTCCGAGACAATCGAGCTTCACATCGGGAGATTAAAGCCCGGCGGTTTTGCAGTCGCTGATGAGGAAGTCGGATATGAGGATGAGAGATTGCTTAAACTGTCTTTGAAAAAGACAGCAAAAGAACTCGGAAATGCAAGAGTGTCCGGAAGTGTGGCAATCGGGGCCGTATTAAGTATATTCGGCATAGATACTGAAGGTATTGAAAATATCTTTATGGAATCCTTTAATGCAGAAGCAGCCGGGTTGAACATCACCGCAGTAAAAAAAGGGAGTACCCTGGCGGCTGAAAAGCATGCCGCTGCTCCGAAGAACAAGGATGCAAGCATTTTGATCAATGGGAATGAGGCAACAGCGCTGGGG